>CAZMOG010000005.1:0-49203 GCA_964567845.1 uncultured Odoribacter sp.
TCACATTTACAATCAATCGGTTATATTTCTTGAAATCTTTTCGCGACTGTCCCTACACTAATCCCCCATCTTTAACATTTCCTCACTCTACCATTATCTCTATATCATTCTAAGAGACTCCTAACTAATCAATTCCTAACTATCACACCCTCTCCGCAACTATTTCGGCAATATCGCGAATAGGAACAGGCTGATTTACCTTACCAAACGTCTTCTTACACAATGGACAGGCAGTCACAACGTAATCTGCACCACTGCATGTATAGCGCTCCAACGCATCGGCCGCAATCTTACCACGCTCAATAGGCGATATCACGGTATTAGCCAACGAACCTCCGCAACACAATGATTTACGACCATCAATATCGGTTTTACGCAATTCACCTGCCGCACTCAATACCTCATTGGGAGCTTCAACAACATTACAGCCTCGCCCCAACTCGCATGGATTATGGAAAACAAAGGAGTCCCTACCTTGACGAATATTTATAGCACCACAATGGTTCAACGACTGTATATACTCGGTATGGTGCATTACCTTAATCGGTAAATTGTACTCCTCCTTGAAACTCTTATAACAGATTGGACAACTCGTAACCAAAATCTCTGCACCGGTTGCCAATATGCGCTCCTTGTTCTTCTGCATAAGTACATCGGCTGCAGCCCTGCTTCCCGATAATCTTAACGGACGTCCGCAACATACTCCACCTCCCTCGTCGATAAAGGTGTAATCGATATTCGCTTTGGCAAATATCTTACACATTGCCTGAGTTATTCCAGGAGTCAAATGGCTCATACAACCGGCAAAATATGCAATTTTTTTATATCCGTTATCCCCCTCTACAGCCTTCGGCGATTGTATATATGCATATGTCTCATCGGTAACTACAGAATGGTCAACCCTCTGCATCATTCGCAATGCATTTAAATCTATATCCACCGGACATAACTCCTCACATCGGCCACACATCAAACAGTTGTTAATATCCACCCCTCGTTCAACATCTTCACGGATCTTTCTAAGGAAGTAGACAGGCTGGGTAGATCGGTTGTTCAAACTTGTCAATAGTTGACACTGATTCAAACAAATTCCACATCGTGAGCACGAGTAGATTTCAAATTTCGACAACCCCTTTATTTTGCCGTCCTCGCCCAATTTTACATCAAGAGTAACACCCCAATTCTTTAGAAAGATATAGACCATTTCGGTCGATATGTGCATATACCTGGAACCGGGAATCAAAAGAAAGAATAGGCCCAACGATAAAGAGTAGGCCCACCACAGCGGATACGAAAGGCTCTCCACAGGAAGGAAGGTGGCAAAGAACTCGCCTGTACTATGAGTCAAAAAGCTTCCATGACCGGTAATCGCAGATTGCATGCTCTCGGCAAGAAAACGAAGCGGGAATATTGCCCACAACACCGCCTTTACCAATCTGTCGTATGGACGCTGCTTTGTAGTTTTCTTCATTCCAACGCCTTTGCTGAAAAAACGCTTTATCCAAGCCAACAACACTCCACTAAGAATCATGGCAAGGAAAAAATCCATAAGGAAGCCAAAGACCTCTTGTCCCCAATACTCGGCATCGGCCGGCAAAAAATAGTAGAAAAATATTGAATAGTAGGGAGTATTGGCCCAACTTGCCTGATAGATCGACGACTCCAAATGACCAACCAATATCAACATTGCCCATCCAAAGCCAAAACACATGTGCATATATCCTAAGAAAGGATTCACTTTATATATCTTTCTATGCACAAGACTCTCTAAAATAATCTCTTTGACTGCTCGCAATGTGCCCACAGAGAAGAGACCTTTCAAGATCTTAACCCTATTGGCTACATCGAATTCGTATATCCATTTTATGTAGCGAACAACTATTATAGTAAGCAACCAGGTCATTCCTATCGAGAATGGCCACACAAAGGGTTCATAATTGGGGGAGGTAAATGTAAACATAGAAAATCCTTAAATAAATCTGTACATTGCCAAAATCATTCCTCGGGTATCAACACCGCACGGACATACCAAAAGGCATTTTCCACACAACATACACTTATGCAACGAATCTTTAAATTCTCTATTCTCTCCACGTTTCATAAGCATTTGCAACTTTCTGATATTGAATTCAATAAAATTTACAGCCGAACATGTTGCACTACAACCGCCACACCCTATACACGCAGATGAACTTGGGACCTGCGCAGCCACATACTCCGCACACTCCCTATTGTTTTTATCGTACTCTATTGCACGAGTCACCGATATTGAAAATCCGAAATCTACCATAACTATCCCTTTAAATAGTTATCTATTTGAAAGGCTGCGGCACAAGCATCATTCAGAGTATCGGTAGAACTCATTGGTGCAGTTGCAGCTCCTGCAACAAAGACACCCTTCACATTGGTCTGATTTGCTGCGATATGAGGATCACCCCCCTGAATAAAACCATTCGGTTTACTCTCTATTCCAAACAATTTGACAACTCCTTTTGTTCCGGGCGAGGGCTCCATTCCTACCATCAACACCAATTTGTCAAGTTTCATTCTCATTGGTCTTCCGACCAAGGTATCCTCAACTTTTATGGCAACTCCACCTTCGGAATCCTGACTCGCCTCAGAGAGACGCCCTCGCACGAACTTAATACCGTAACGCTCCTGAGCCTCACGATATAACTCCTCATATCCAGGACCAAACATTCTCATATCCATATAGAAACAGAATATCTCGGCCCTGGGAAGCAACTGTTTTAATTCAATAGCCTGTTTAACCGCTGTTATGCAACACACTTTTGAACAGTACATATTGCCACACTTCTCATCACGGCTTCCCACACAGTGAACCATTCCAATCCTTGAAACTGTATCGGGAACCATATTTGCCATGAACATATTCTCCAGCTCAACCGAGGTTATCACATTCTTATATATACCATAACCATACTCCTCTTTGCGAACTGCATTAAAAGGGGTAAAACCTGTAGTCAGAAGCACCGCATCGGCCCTAAGCAAACTCTTGTCGCTTAACAATATATCAAACTGATTTTCTCTATTGTCAACCTGAATAGGTTCTATATCTGTACAAACAACCGTATCGGTCAACTCAACTTCTTTAACCAGTTTATCCACCATTTCGGTTGCATGCTTCCCATCAGGGAAAAGCCTGTCCCAATTATTAAGATTTCCGCCCAACGAGTTCTCTTTCTCTACAATTGTTACACGGTAACCCATTCGGCTCAGTTTAGCCGAGGCAACGCAACCTGCCACTCCTCCGCCAATAACCGCTACATGTTTTCTATTACTCATAACTCAATATTAACACTACTTTAAAAAGGTGGGACACTTAGGCAAAGAGATTAGTTTGCCTTCGGCATCGCAATATTTCTTATCCGGATCGTAATCGATACCCATCTTATCCAAAAGAGGTTCAACCGATACCTGATGCATTTGTAATCCCAAATCCCAAGGGTCATAGCCCAGCACCAAACCGGCCATCTCTTCGTATGTTAAAACCGGGATTCCATGACCATCCACTCCGTATGTTTTGCCACTCATCTCGCTGATTGTATATTGCCACTTATCCAGAAACATTCCGCATCCCGGACAATTGGTTACAATAAAATCGGGTTGATATGGCTGCATAGATTCAAGCTTCTTCATGGAATTTGCCACCGAATATCCTCGATTAGCCTTTACAAGATAATTTCTGAAACCAAATCCGCAACAGTGTCTACGCTCAGGGTAGTCAATACATTCGCCTCCCCAGGCCTCGACCATCCCGCTTAAAACAGCCGGGAACTCTGCACCACCGATACCCTTACTCGGAAACATTTTGGCATAGTGACAACCTATGTGGTCAACCACCCTTAATGGTTCGCCGGTATGAATATCCTTAAGCGGCTTAACCATTTGTGCCGCTATCTCGTTTCTGAACTTATATATCACATCGGAAGTGTGTGCAAGATTTTTAGGCACATTAAACTCGCGTTTTGTTGCCTTATACAAATCCTGGCGCACCTGCTCCAATATCTCGGGATGCTCTTCCCATACGTGCAAGATTTCGGTATATATTCCAAATGAAGTTATACACGACGGTGTAATATTTTCATACCCGGCTTCGGTCATCAAAGCAAAATGGCGTGCAACAACCGTCATTGTTGTCTGAAATGGCACAACATCTGAGTGATAGCCTATTCCCGTACAGGTTGTATGTTTCGGATCATCGAAAATATCTTTTCCCAAACGGTTTCTCAATATATCAATAAATGCCCACTCCGAAGCCGGAAAGAAGGTCTGCCTGATACAACTACGTGCATAGTAGTAACGATCATCGGCAATATCTTTTTGATACAGACTCCAAATATTTTTTTTACCCTGCTCAATCATAATCAAATAGAATGGTTTCCGCTATTTGCGGCATAGACAAAATCCAGATACTCATCAACCTCCATTCCCATCTCTTCCGCTTTTTTCAGGGAATAATTCTCAATCTTTTCCATAAACTCGGCACCACCGGTAACCTTAAAGATTTCATGTAGCTCATTGAGCGCGGTTTGATCCACATGTCTCAATGCCCCTGCACCATGTCCGTCATAATTTGCGTGAACTCGCTCATACACTCGCTCCTTATTGGCACAAACCCACTCCCAGATAGGGCCCTGCTCCGGATGTTTTTCCGGAACAGCTACATCGGGCGAAACACAATACCCAATCTTTAAAACCGAATCGGCAATGGCCCGTTTTATGGCAAATTGCTGCCGTCCCTTCTCGGACTCGACAAAAAGACCGTTCGCAACAGAAACTCTTCTCAGAGCCATTATCACCTCGCCCGGTGTATTTCCGCGCGGGCAACGTGTTTTACAGGACATACACTCTCCACAATACCAAATGGAATTGCTCTTCATCAATGAAATAATTTCGTCTTGATCTCCTCGCTGAACGGTATCGACAACCATACGAGGATCATAGCTATAAAACTCCGCCGCAGGACAAACAGCCGTACAAACTCCACAATTCATACAACTATTCAATCCCTCCTGAAAATGTATATTCTGTTTTAGTTGCTCTATTATGTTAAATTCGTCCATAAAGTCAAAAAAAATGCTCTTATAACGCAACAAAATTATCTATCAACCCTTAAAAATCAGGGAGTATAAATACCACTTTTTAAGTTAGAATTAAAAAACTCAACCTACAAATAACGACATTTCGAACACTTTTTAAACTTTATGGCATTTTCTAAAAGCATGTTTTTCATGAACTTTGTTATCACAGAACTTCACTTTTACGTAGTTAAGTAACAATACATCAAATCATCATGAATAGAATAGCACTAATTACTGCATTTACCCTCCTTTTATGGGGATGCAAAGAGCCAAAAAGCCAACAACAGGTTAAAAGCATAAGAATTGCAACCGCCACCGAGTACAACTCTACAGAATCAAGAGAATTTCCAGGCAAAGTCAAGGCCTCGCACGATATCAACATGGCTTTCAAAATTCCCGGAACAATACTGACAATTTCCGTCAAAGAGGGCGATTTTGTAAAAGAGGGAGAAACGATGGGCACTCTTGATCCGCGCGACTATGAAACTCAACTCAAAGCCACAACTGCCGAGTATAATGCAATCAAGGGCGAGGCCGAAAGAATTATTGAGCTGTACCGTGATAGTAGCGTTGCTACAAATGATTACGAAAAGGCAAAATATGGTTTGGAACAGATTACAGCAAAGCTTCAAGCTCACCGGGACCAACTGAACGATACAAAATTAAAAGCTCCATTCGATGGATATGTACAGAAAATCTATTTTGACAACAACGAAACAATTGGAGCCGGAACTCCCGTAATATCAATTATTGGCAACTCTACCGCCGAAGTCGAAATAAACATTCCTATTAGTGAATATTCAAAACGTAACGAGTTTGAATCATTCAGCTGTAGCTTTGATTTTATGCCGGGAAAAGAGTTCCCGCTTACACTCATAGGAATTTCACCAAAGGCCAATCTGAATCAGCTATTCAATGTCAGATTGAAATTTAATGAGAATAACACCAATATCTCCCCTGGCATGACAACTTCCGTAAAAATAACTCAAAGAGATACAAATGATGGTCGGATAACCATTCCATTAACAGCCATCTATAACCGAAACGGAAATAGCTGCGTAATGAAATATAATCCGGCAACCGGAACTATAGACGAACAGATTATTAAGATTGAATCAATTCAAAGAGATGGAAATGCAATTGTCACAAAAGGATTACATACGGGCGACATGGTAGTATCGGCAGGTGCCGATAAATTAAACAGTGGCGATAGCGTAACCCCACTCAATCAAAAGAGTAAAACAAATATAGGAGGTGTGTTATGATAGATTACGGAAAGTGGGCATTAAATAACAGATTGCTCATTCAATTCATTGTCATTGTTATGGTAATCGGAGGGGCTATCTCCTTTTACAATATGAGCAAACTTGAAGATCCCGAAATCAAAGTTAAACAGGCATTGGTTGTAACCACATACCCCGGAGCATCGGCTCATGAGGTTGAGTTAGAGGTAACCGACCCAATTGAAAAGAGCATACGCTCCATGAAGAATATACAAAGTGTTCAGAGCTATTCTACAAATGACTTGTCATATATCAATGTTGAACTGTCCACAACTACCCCCGATTCCGAAGTGGAACAGTTCTACGACATTCTTCGAAGAAAGGTAAATGACATTCAAAGTTCACTGCCCAATGGCGCAACCGGAAGTGTAGTTATTGATGATTTTGGCGATGTTTATGGCATGTTCTATGCCATTACCGGCAAAGATTTTACCGACAGCGAACTTAATGACTATGCCGAACTTATAAAACGTGAAATACAGAATATTCCCGGTATCTCCAAAGTTGATATTTATGGAAAACGCAAGGCGACCATTGATATTGAAATCCTTCAAAACAAAATAGCAAATCTGGGAGTGCACCCCGCCGAGATTATTTCAACATTAAGCGGTCAGAACAACTCTATCTATGCAGGATATTTCGAAACCAATGATAAACGTGTAAAAGTCAAGGTCAATGACCGCTATCGTAATATTAACGATATTGGCAATCTTGTGATTCAAGGGCACGAAGATGATCAACTTCGTCTTCGCGATATTGCCAACATTAAAATGGGCTATGAAGAGCCTGCACGCAACCGAATGTTCTTTAACGATGACAGAGCATTTGGAATATCGGTTGCAGCACAAAGCGGTACCGATATTACCAAACTCGGAAATAGTGTGGAAAAAAGGCTTAAGGAGCTGCAACACTCCTCAATTCCCGTAGGTATTGAGCTACACAAAGTATTCTTTCAACCGGAGAGAGTTACAGATGCTCTCTCGACATTCCTTATTAACCTATTGGAATCGGTTGCCATTGTCATTATAATTCTAATGGTTACCATGGGTATCAGAAGCGGTGTTATAATCGGCATAAGTTTGATTATTATTGTTTTCGGCTCTATCATGATACTTGGAACATTCCATGGAACTCTTCAAAGAGTATCGCTTGCCTCATTGATTGTTGCCATGGGAATGTTGGTCGATAATGCAATTGTGATAATCGATGGAATTTTAATTGATTTGCAAAAGGGGAAACCTCGAAGCGAAGCATTAACCTCGATAGGGAAAAAGAGTGCTATGCCGCTTTTAGGCGCAACATTAATTGCCATTTTGGCATTCTTACCTATATTTCTATCGCCCGACACTGCAGGTGTCTATGTTCGAGACCTGTTTATCGTTCTGGCAGTATCGCTCCTATTAAGCTGGATTTTAGCTCTGACTCACGTTCCCGTCATGGCAGACCGCTGGATTAAAACCCCAACAAAAAAAGAGAATCACGAACTTTTCAACAGCAAACCATACAGAATTTTACGTTCTGTATTGATGTGGGCAGTAACTCACAAAGGATTAAGTGTCGGAGTTGCAGCAATAACCATACTTATAAGTCTGTATTGCTATCGTTTCATTCCACAAGAGTTCTTTCCCGATATGAACTACGATCAATGTTATATTGAGTATAAATTGGACGAGGGCACATCGCCACAAAGAGTTGAGAAAGAGCTGAAAGAGATTTCAACATGGCTACGACAACAACCCTATATTACCAATGTAACAATCTCACTTGGAGGAACTCCAAGCAGATACAATTTGGTTAGAAGTATTGCCACTCCCACACTATCATACGGTGAGCTTATTGTTGATTTTACATCGGCAAAGGAGTTGGTTAAACGGATTGACACAATTCAGGGATACATTAATACCAACTATCCCGATGCCTATGCTCGTGTCAAACGCTACAATCTGATGTTCAAAAAGTTCCCTATTGAGTTGCAATTTACGGGTCCGGATCCTGCAATTCTAAAAGAGCTAACCGCTCAAGCTCAAGCAATCATGGATAATAGTCCATATACTCGGTTGGCTTGCAACGATTGGGAGCCTATGCAACCCATACTTGAGGTAGATTATAATCAACCAACTGCCCGTAGAGCCGGATTAAGCCGTAGCGATATTGGATTATCACTACTAAGTGCCAACGGTGGAATACCAATTGGAACATTCTACAAGGGAGATGAACAGGTTGGAATATACCTTAAAAGTGTCAATGACAATGGAAAACCCATTGATCATCTCGACAACGCTCCTATTTTCAGCACGTCATTACCTCTACAAAATATAGACAAAGAGACCATTACCGGGTTAATGACAAGAGCTATTTCACAAGAAGAGATACTTGAAAATATATTGAGCACCATCCCTCTCTCACAAGCTGTAAAAGGGGTTGACATTTCATGGGAGGAGCCTAAGGTTGTTCGCTATAACGGTCAAAGGGCAATGAGAGCACAATGCGAACCTCAACCCGGAATAACAGCCGAAAAAGCAAGAGCTGCAATTGCCCCTGCCATTCGCAATATAGAATTACCTTCGGGGTACAGTTATAGTTGGGAGGGTGAATACAAAGCCAGCACACAATCAACTCAATATCTCTTTGGTAACTTTCCACTGGCTATTGTGGCAATGATTGCCATTCTGATAATGCTCTTCCACGACTACAAAAAACCGGCAATTATTTTCTGTTGTGTTCCTCTGCTATTTGTCGGTGTTGTGTTTGGAATGTTACTCTCGGGAAAGAGTTTTGGATTCGTTGCAATTGTGGGTGTGTTGGGACTTATAGGAATGATGATTAAAAACGGAGTTGTTCTTATGGACGAAATAGAACTTCAACGCAGTAGCGGCAAAGATGCCATTACGGCAATTCTGGACAGCTCGGCTATCCGATTCCGTCCGGTTATGATGGCATCGTTAACAACTATACTTGGAATGATTCCGTTAATCGGCGATGAACTGTTCGGTTCATTGGCAGTAACCATTATGGCCGGACTCCTCATTGGAACACTCATTACACTGATTTTTATACCTGTGCTATATGCACTATTTTTCCATATCAAATAAACCATACAAAATGATAAAAAGAGTATTGACAATATTGTCCGCATTCATCACTCTGTACGTAAATGGTCAAGAGTTGAATATTGCGACATGCAGAGAGTTGGCTCTGAAACAAAACAAAGAGTTGGCTATTGCCGAGGCTCAAAACCGAAAAGCTCAATATGCCGTTAAACAAGCAAGGAGCAACTACCTGCCAAACATCAGTGCAAACGCACTTTACCTGCACAATAACGAAGAACTCGAAGTCGCAACTCCGGACTTACCCTTGGCTCAGGGATTGGCAATTCCTGCTGTAGGACTAAATATCGGACTTGAAAACAGTTTTAATGCAGGGGTAAATATTTCACAACCATTATATACCGGAGGCAAGATTATAAGTAGCAATAAGATGGCAAAGATTGGAGGCGAAATATACTCCATTAATACTGAAAAAAGCAGAGAACAGGTTATTGTAGAGTGCGATAATGCCTATTGGAACTGTATTATGGCCATCCAACTTGCCAAGGTTGCAACACAGTATAAAGCAACTTTGGAATCACTTTTAAACGACATTACCAAAGCTCAAAAGGTTGGCATGAAGTCCAAAAACGATATGCTTAAGGTTCAAGTTCAATTAAATCAGGCATCGCTCAACGAGACTAAAACGTTGAACGGAGTGAAGGTAACCAAAATGAACCTATGCAGAATTATCGGCATTGACCTGAACAGCAACATTACCCTTACAGAGCAACTGACCGATAACTCTTTACCTAATAGCAATCCAGAGTACCGGATCAATGAAATTCCCGATATGGCAATTCTGAATAAACGAATTGAACTGCAAGAACAGAATGTGCGACTAACTCGCAGCGACTTCTTGCCATCGGCAGCAGCAATGGTTGGATACGGATATACCAATGCCCTTACCCTGAAGGGGACTACCCCATTTACTCAAACCCTTCTGCCTGAAAGTGAACGTATGATAAATGGAACCTCGTTCAGTGCCATTGCAACAATCAAGATTCCAATTTTCCACTGGGGCGAGGGACACAACAAAGTAAAACAGGCTAAAGAGGATCTCAATATAGCCAGATTGCAACGTAACCATGCCGAAGATTTAATAAAACTAAACATACAACTTGCTGAAAATCGTATGGGCGAGGCTGCGCAACTTAAACAAATGAGCCATACTGCTCTGAAACAGGCCGATGAAAATTTGCGTATCTCCGAAAACTTTTACAAAAACGGCATGGAGACATTAAGTAATTTGTTAGAGGCCCAAACTGTTTGGCAAAAGGCATATAATGACTATATTTGTAGTTGTGTAGAGGAGCAACTTGCCCACTTGAACTATCTACAAGTAACCGGACAACTATAAAATTACAACTATGATTCTTGATTTGACACTACGATTAATTACCGCAGCAACTATAGGCGCAATCATTGGATTAGAGCGTGAGTACAGAGCCAAAGAGGCAGGTTACAGAACTCATGCGCTTGTAGCATTGGGTAGTGCCTTATTCATGGTTGTATCGCAATATGGTTTGAATGGCAACCTTCCCGGGAGCGATATGGAGCACATTTCATGGGATGCAAGCCGTATAGCAGCAAGTGTCGTTTCGGGAATAGGTTTTATCGGAGCCGGAACCATTATGTTTCAAAAGCATGTTGTGCGCGGCTTGACCACCGCTGCAGGAATATGGGCGACAGGTGCAATTGGATTGGCTTGCGGTGCCGGCATGTACCAAATATCACTTATTGCCGCAGCTCTTACTTTAGCAACACTGGAATTACTTAGTCTGCTATTTAAAAAGTATGGACTTCACAGCTCAATTATCACCTTTACCACTAAAAAACTTGAAGTAGGAAAACAGATTATCGACGAGTTGACGGAACAGAAGTACATGGTAGTCAACTACAGCATGGAACACCGCAGATACGAAAGCGTTGATATTTACAAAATTACAATGACAATAAAGGGTCGCAAACTACAAGGCGACAACTCCTTGTTGCTTTCCCTGCAATCACACCCCGAAATAACTATCGAAACCATCGAAAACTAAAACACTCTAATTTTTTTTGACAGACTGCATTCCTTTTTACATCGACTCTCTAATTGACTTTTATCATAAAGAAAGTTAAAAAGAGGATAATGGGTGATAGAATTATTATATCCTTGTTGCATTTAGCATTGAAATTCCTTATCTTGCAATCAAAATCAAATATGACGTGCCATGAAAAGGATTTGTTTGCTAACATTGGTGGCTGTAGCAATGGTCATTTGCAACATTCTGCCGGGAGCTGCGCAGAGTTTTGAACAACAGGTTGCAAGTAAATTTTTCGATTATGCTGAATCAAGTAGAAATGAGAAGGTCTTTGTGCAAACAGACCGAGATAGTTATCAACCGGGAGACACAATGTTCCTTCGCGGATTCTTGTTCAGTGCAGTAACAAACAAACAGGTCGATTACAGCCGTTATATATATGTTGAGGTTGTCGATAGGACAGGAGTTTTGTATTGGCGCGAGAAGATTGCATACAATACTCAAGACTCGTCGTTTAACGGATACTTTGCTTTAGCCGATAATCTGTCACAAGGAGAGTATTACCTTCGTGCCTACACATACTGGATGCAGGAGCAAGGTAATGATAAATTTTTCTCAAAACGTTTTTACATCATAAATCCTTTTGATCATGGTATTAGTTGCGACATGGAGATTCTTCCTGGCAGACAGGGAGTAAGACATTTGAAAATCAACTTTGTAAACGATTTGGGTGAGCGTTATCAGAACATTAAATTTAACTACTTTATTCCCGGCGAAACTCCCGACAGCGTGGTCATGACGGCAAATACAGGATATAGCGGTCAGACTCAGGTCGAGATAAAAGACCCAAACTCGGATCATATCTGGATTGCCTTCTCGCACGATGTTCCATGGAGCTTTGAGCGTTATTTTAAGTTACCATCGACAAAGAGCGATTTTGATGTTCAATTCTTCCCCGAGGGCGGAGATTTGGTGGCAGGAGCAAAACAGCGTGTGGCTATCAAGAGTATTGGTCGCGATGGATTGTCTGTCCCTGTTGAGGGGTATATTGTAAATAGCAGCGGAAAAAGGGTTAGCAAAGTGGAGAGTAATGAGTTGGGAATGGGAAGTTTTATGATTGAGGCCTCGCCCAATGAAAGATACACAGCACACCTTACTACCAATGAGGGAAACACAAAGAGTTTTGAGCTGCCAACAGCTAAAGAGGGGCGAGTTTATGCTTTGCAACTTATCGCAAATGGCCATAACATTCTGTACAATGTTCTGACATGTGCCGACGCAGAACTATCGGATAAATATATCTTAATCAACAGCCGTGGAATGCCATTAGGAGTATATCCTGTGGCAACAACGATCGGCAAATCAATGAATTTCAGTACTGCTCCTGAAGGTATTATTAACTTCACCATGATTGATGAACAGGGAAGAATTTTGAGTAACCGTATGTGGTATCACTATATGGAAACAGAAAATCCTTTAACACTTAGTGATGGAGATATGGTTGCTCCCCGGACAGAGCGAACAGTTCAATTGTCACTGGACAATATCGATATGGCCGATGTAGCAGTAAGCGTGATTACCAATGCACATACAATGCACCTACTCACAACCGTAGGCATTACCCCATATATCGATTTGGTTTCAGATTTAAGTGGCTACGTAGAGAAACCTGAGTTTTATTTTACCAATGTGACCAAAGACAAAATTGTTGCAATGGATAATTTGCTATTAACACAAGGGTGGAGCCGATTTAACATAACCGATATTATTACTGATAATTTGAAGAAAGACTCTCCGTTCTACATTGAGCGAGGTCAGTCAATGAGTGGTGTTGTGAAACCATATATAGCTAATAAGGGAAAGAATGTCGCTAATGCAGAGATTCAAATCATAGGTAGCAATGGAAGCTCATATACAACATATACAGACTCGATTGGACGATTTGTATATAACGATTTGTCATTTGATATAGGCACACGTTTTGTCGTCGAGGCTATGTCGAATAAAGATAAACCGAATGTTGAGTTAATACTTGACGAACCAATATTCCTGAATCCGGAAGTAAAAAACCCTATAGGATTATGTAAAAGTGATGTAAGTTTCTATGATAAGTATGGGGTTGATTATATCTTCTCGACCGATGGTTCCAGAGTACAAACCCTGGGAGAGGTTCGAGTTGGTGCCATGAGTCTTGAAGCGATGAAACAGGAGTTCTGGGAAGATTTTGAGGAGTACGATACAAGAATGAACTTCCTATTAGGTTATACCAATGTAGCAACCTATGGTCATGGCCCCGACGGTAATCCACGGTACTATCAGCAATTAGCATGGGCCTTGGAGCGCGGTTTACGTTATTATAGCAATGGCAGTGATAAAGAGTTTTTCTTTAACGGAACCATAGAGTCGATATGGGGCATGGATGAAGAGTGGATTAAACGATGGAAGAACATTGAGTTGAGTGGAAGAGCAATGAACGGTGAAGCGGCAAAAACCGTCGCAAATACCCTTAACGATGAAGCGCAAGAGTATGTTCAGACACGTTTAAACGGTCAAATGAAAGGATTAACCTCTATGCAGAACATGTTGGATATTGTGGGTATTGACATTAATAACATGTACATTCCCATCGAGTACAATTACAACATTCAAACTGTAGTGCCGTTTGCACCGCAGAAGCAAGGCGGAGTGCAGTTCTATAAGCCTAAGTACACTGTTCCTTTGGATAAGATGATTAATGATCCTATCGATGCAAAGGCAACACGTTACTGGAACCATAAGGCGGTAATCAAGAGTGGAGAGCCGTTCAAGTTTACATTCCCTACCGCTGCCGATTCTCATACCTACACTGTGGTTGTGAATGGTGTTGATGGCGAGGGTAACCCTGTAAGCGGAGTATGGACTGTGGAGAATTAATCTCCACAGTCTTTTAACTAAATATCACAGTCTTGTTTTTATAGACCAAGACTTTGCGATCTATATGTTTCTGCACACCTCGTGACAGAACTATCTTCTCCAAATCCTTTCCTTTATTTACCAAATCGGTAACGGTATCTTTATGGGTAATTCTGCACACATCCTGTTCGATAATCGGGCCGGCATCCAACTCATTTGTCACATAGTGACATGTTGCTCCAATAATCTTTACTCCTCGATCGTATGCAGCCTGATATGGGCGTGCACCTACAAATGCCGGTAGGAATGAGTGGTGAATATTGATAATCTTATTAGGATATTGCTTTATCATTTCAGGCGATATTACCTGCATATATCTTGCCAGAACAATAAAATCAACTCCATACTCTCTTAAAAGAGCCATCTCTTTCTCCTCTTGCTCTGCCTTATTCTCTTTGGTAATTGGGAACACGTAATATGGGATTCCAAACATATCTGCAACCTCTTGCATGTCGGGATGGTTACTGATTATCAATGGAATTTCAACGCTCCACTCCCCCGCTGTATAGCGAGCAAGCATATCATAAAGACAATGCGACATTTTTGAAACGAAAATTGCCATTCTGGGCTTATAATCAGAGAAGTATATTTTAAATTTCATATCATACTTCTGCCCATACAGTGTTGCAAAATAATCTTCTATCTTTTCACGAGGAATTAAGAACTCATCCAATTCCCACTCAACACGCATATAAAATTCATGCTCAGAGTAATCGACATGTTGATCCAAATATACAATATTACCTTTATTGACGGTAATAAAGTTAGTAATATCGGTAATAATACCCTGTCTGTCCGGACAGTGTAGTAATAATTTTGCAGTACTCATAGTCTGTTTTTATAGGTTTAAACTGCAAGTTTACAACTTTAAAACAGAATACACAAATTTAATTATCCAATATTAACAACAACCCAGTTTGTTTAACAAAGAGAGCAAGACATGCCAAGTCTGTTCTACAGACTTTATATCAACAGCCTCGTTTATTGAGTTAATATCAGATATTCTTGGGCCAATGGAAATTATATCACTACCTTCGAATTTTTCTGTTAAATATCCACACTCTAACGCAAAATGCATCGTTAATAGTTCCGGCTCTACCCCTACCTCTTCACGAAAAGCCTCTGAACACAACGCCACCAACTCAGAATCTGTTTTTGCACTCCACGCAGGTGCATCCATTAACACCTCGACCGATGCTCCCATTTCGTTTGCTATTTCTGAAATTTGGGCAGCTAACTTTTGAACATCGTCGGTGTGAGCAGTTCGTGCATAATCAAGAAGAATAAATTGCTCCTCCTCGGTTCTTAAAACACCTATATTATTCGATGATACAACTCCACTTGATAACTCTTTATCCTTAGCTGTCACTCCAAAGGGCAAAGTGTTTAATAAATTATATAGTGCATCAGACCCTTTTTTCGATATCACATATTCAGGAGGAGCAATCTCTACCAAAGCCATATCTACATCGGGATCTGTTTCCGAGAATCGGGCCTTGATTGCATCGCGATACTCCTGGAACATCTTCTCAAAAAGTGCGCAACTTCCCATCTCAATGCCGAACACAGCCTCAACATTGGCAGGAATCGTGTTCGAAGCCTCGCCTCCAGCAATTGAACAGAGACATATATCGCCTATTCGAATATTACAAGCATGCAAGAATTCACCGGCAACCTTCAAGGCATTTGAACGTCCACGAACAATATCAACTCCTGAGTGGCCACTAACTCCTCCATAAAGCTTGAAATCATAAAAACGATAATTTTGAGGAGCAGCCTCTTTCGTGAATGGCAATATAATTTTCTGTAAATATGCTGCTGCCGAAGCCACCGTTATCTTATCAAAATCTTCTGAATCAAGATTAATGATTTTACGACCCTTGATAAAATCCGGAGATAATTTTGCAACACCTGTCATTCCCTCCTCCTTATTGGTTGTAAACAGGCACTCCAAAGCTGGGTGTTCAATACTGTCACTATCCAGAATGGCAAGCATCATACATACTCCTATTCCACTATCAGCACCCATCGAGGTTCCATTGGAACGCAACCACTCACCATCAATATAGGTTTCAATTTTATCTTCACATGGATTATATCTCTTCCCCTTCGCCGCCAGGCATACCATATCTATATTTGATTGCAGTACAACGGGCGAGGCCTGTTCAACCCCCTTTGTGGCCGGTTTTTTGATAAGGACACACCCCTCGCTATCGGTCTCGTATTCCATACCCCTCACCTTCGCAAACTTTTCAAGAAATTTTGTTGCCTTAATCTCATTACGAGATGGACGAGGCACTCTGTTCAACTCCTTAAAAAGACGGAAAACACTATCCACTGAGACACGAATTCTACTCATAATCAATATTTTTCGTTATGAATCTTATGGGGTTCAAATTTATCCATTGGAACAAATTGCTTTGTTGGATAACCAATGGGGATTACACATAAAGACAAAATATTTTCGGGTAGGTTTAAATACTTCTTACATACCTCCATTCTATCTTCGTACGGATAAGTTGCAGTCCAAACAGCTCCCAACCCCATATTCTCCGCAGCGAGAAGCAAATTCTGTGTTGCTGCAGAGCAATCCACATACCAATAATCCGATTTACTTGCATCGCCACATACTACCACTGCAACACTTGCCATTGTTAACATCTTTGCGTATGGGAGCTCTGCAGCCATTGCATCAAGAACCGCTCTGTCACGCACCACAACAAACTCCCATGGACGAAGATTTTTACCTGTCGGTGCTGCCATGGCAGCCTTTATCAATGTCAATATATCCTGCTCGCTTACTACCTGATTTGTATATTTGCGAACACTCTTTCTACTTAATATGCAATCTAATGTATCCATAACTACTCATCTTCGTTTTTAATAATCTCTTTTGCCTTACTATAATACGGCAATCTTTCTGCCAAATGTTTTTCAACATACGCACGAAGCTCCTCGTCACTTAGTTTTGCAACCAAAGGGCGTTTCCACTTTCCGCGAATTAATCGAGCTATAATAGTATCAGTCGATGGATTAAGAAATATTGTAGTTCCCTGGCTGTTCATATACTCCATATTATCATTGAAACATGGAGTACCACCTCCGCAACTCATTATAAAATCGCCAAATAATTCACACACCTCGTGTAGATAACGGCTCTCCATTCTACGAAAATACTCTTCGCCACTATCACGAAAAATTTCATTTATTGTTCTGTGTTCACGCTCCTCTATGTAGCGATCCAAGTCTATAAAACGCACCCCCTCGGCTGCAGCCAAAGTTCTGCCATAGCGGCTCTTACCGCTTGCCATATAGCCAATCAAGAATCTCTTCATCACTCTTCAGTTTTTAATTCATCAACATCAAAAAGCGACATTTGAGACTCGCTCTGCTCATCAACCTGACCATCAGCCAATTCTGCATCAACCTCCTCAATAGACTCCTCATCTTCGGGCAAAACCACCGATTCAAGTACATTTATCTTATCAACAACATAGCTTGTCAATCGTTTTCCCTTGGCACGGAAAGATTTATCACCAATAAATTCCTCGGCAACAATCACCTCCGCTGAACGTCCCTCATTCTTACCTCCGAAGATAATTTCAAATCTTGGACGCTTATCACTCGATAAATGTATCAACCTGGCATCCTCGCCAATAAATGAAAGTACCTTAGACGTTAATTCAAAACGGAATCGCTTTATATAGTAATACTGCTGCTCCTCATCGTACAATACAGCCGTCCAAATCTTCTCTGCATCGAACTTCTCAAAGAGCAAATACCCCTCTTCGTAGTGGTTGGTCAAATCGAAATTAGTTGTATAAAAAGTTCCGTTTTTGTTTACAGCAAGAATCATATCCTCGCCCTGGAACTCTCCAATATAGAGACCTCGCTCATCACTATTCAAACGCAAAATATCGGTATCAATCCAGATTTTTCTACCTCCAAGAGTTGATACTCCCTTTTGCGCAATATTGATTTTATGAACATCGAGTTTTGTTACCTGATTACCCAACGATGCCCTACCTTTAATGGTAAGTTTCGCAAAATCGTACATCTGGAACAACTTTTTCAAATTGGTTGTTGCCTTATAGAAGACCTTAACCTGCTCAGCCTCGCCATTCGGATTTGCTGTGAAATAGAGTATCTTTGACCCCTTAGTTCCCTTTGTCAAATTGTACTCCTTATCACGCGTAACTCCGGTTACAAAGAAGCGCTTTGCATAGGTTGTTCCACCACGACCATCTCTGTATATCACATTGTAAATTGTGCGTTTGTCATTCTTCTTAAAGACTGCCACGTGTATCACATCGGGGCCTACTGAAATCTTATCGGCAACCTTTGTAATCCAATATGTTCCGTCCTTGCGGAAAATGATGATTTCATCAATGTCCGAGCAATCACATATATACTCATCTCGCTTCAATGCAGTTCCAACGAAACCGTCCTGACGGTTAATGTAGAGCTTCTCGTTGGCAAGCACCACTTTTGACGCTTCGATATTCTCAAAATTACGAATCTCGGTTTTACGCTCACGACCGACTCCGTACATTCTTTTGATTCTCTCATAGTACTTAATTGAGTATGGAATGATATGGGCAATATTATATTTCAGCTGCTTCATCTCATCCTCCATACCCCTGATGTAGCGATCTGCCTCATCGGAACTGAAACGGAAGATTCGCTTCATCTTTATCTCGAATAGTTTGCGAATATCATCATCGGTTACCTCGCGTATAAAATCAACAATGAATGGTTCCAATCGCTTGCGAACATGAGGAATTACACTCTCGACCGATGTTCCCTCCTCATACTCTTTATCCTTATAGATTCGCTGCTCAATAAAAATTCTCTCAAGATTGGCATAGTGCCACTCCTCTTGAAGCTCTCCAAGCTGTATCTCAAGCTCCAATTTTAATAGGCGGACCGTCTCATCGGTTGAACGGCGCAAAATATCGGATACGCCCAAGAATACCGGCTTTTCATTGTCAATTACGCACGAGTTTGGCGAGATTGACATTTCACAATCGGTAAATGCATAAAGCGCATCTATTGTCTTATCCGATGATACACCCGGTGCAAGTTGCAATACAATTTCAGCCTCGGCAGCTGTATTATCATCAATATGTTTAATCTTTATTTTACCCTTGTCATTTGCCTTTTGTATGCTATCGATCAAGGCCTGTGTTGTTCTGCCAAAAGGAACCTCAACGACTTTTAGGGTTTTGGTATCTACCTTCTCGATTTTTGCTCTGACACGCACCACGCCTCCACGCAGTCCGTCATTATAACGGCTCACATCTATTGCACCTCCTGTTGGAAAATCGGGATACAGTTCAAACTCCTCTCCCCTCAGATATGCAATACAGCCATCTATCAACTCATTGAAGTTATGTGGCAGAATTTTCGATGCCAATCCCACTGCAATTCCCTCAACTCCCTGTGCCAGCAACAATGGGAATTTCACGGGAAGAGTTATCGGCTCCTGTTTACGGCCATCGTACGAAGCCTTCCATTGGGTTGTTTTGTTATTGAATACCACATCAAGGGCAAATTTCGACAAACGCGCCTCAATATAACGGGGAGCAGCTGCTTCATCGCCTGTCAATATATTTCCCCAGTTTCCCTGACACTCAACAAGCAAATCCTTCTGTCCCAACTGCACAAGAGCGTCACCGATAGAGGCATCGCCATGGGGGTGAAACTGCATTGTAGAACCAATAATATTTGCAACCTTGTTGAAACGACCGTCATCGAGGGTCTTCATTACATGCAATATTCTACGTTGAACAGGCTTCAGACCATCGTTGATGTATGGCACCGCTCGTTCAAGAATTACATAAGATGCATAGTCCAGGAACCATTTTTCAAACATTCCCGAAATACGCTTAATGGAGCGCATCTTGCCGCCCTCCTCATCTTTTCTCTCCTCTATAACTATATCTTCTGCCATACTGTTTCAAATTAACGAAGTTCATCCTCTTCAATGTACAGATTGTTTATAATGAAATCCTGACGCTCCGGGGTATTTTTTCCCATATAGTATTCCAGAATATCATCGTAAGCTTCGCCCTTGCTCAAACGAACCGGCTCCAATCGAATATCTTTGCCAATAAAGCCACGGAACTCATCGGGGTTAATCTCTCCCAATCCTTTGAATCGTGTAATCTCGGGCTTTGGGCCCAATGCTTTAATTGCCTCTTCACGCTCACTGTCTGAGTAACAATAGCGGGTTACCTTCTTGTTTCTTACGCGGAATAGCGGAGTTTGCAATATATAGACATGACCGGTTCTTATCAAATCGGGGAAGAATTGCAAGAAGAAGGTCAAAAGCAACAATCGTATATGCATTCCATCAACATCGGCATCGGTTGCAATAATCACTTTATTGTAACGCAAACCATCCAATCCATCCTCGATATTCAAAGCTGCCTGAAGCATATTGAACTCCTCATTCTCATATACAACCTTCTTGGTCTGGCCATACGAGTTATAGGGCTTACCACGCAAACTGAATACCGCTTGCGTATTCACATCGCGCGACTTAGTTATGGAACCACTTGCCGAGTTTCCCTCGGTAATGAAGATCGAGGACTCATTTGCCAACTCATTCTTGGTATTGTAGTGAACCCTGCAATCACGCAACTTTTTATTTACAAAACTTACCTGTTTTGCCCTTTCACGTGCAAGTTTTTGCACTCCACTCATTGCCTTGCGCTCGCGCTCGGTATCCTGGATTTTTTTAAGCAAAACCTCAGCCACGTCGGGATTGCGATGCAGATAGTTATCCAACTCTCTTGCCACAAAGTCTATAATAAAGTTACGGACAGTCGGAGTTGTTGTGGTATCCTGATCCTCCGGTTTTACCGGGGCCATATACTTTGAACCCAATTTAGTCTTTGTCTGTGATTCAAAAACAGGTTCTTGGACTCTGATACTGATTGCTCCAATAACCGAAGTACGTATATCGGACATATCAAAATCCTTCTTGTAAAACTCTTTGATTGTTTTGGCTATAGCCTCGCGAAAGGCTGTCTGATGAGTTCCGCCAAGTGTTGTATGCTGACCATTGACAAATGAGTAATAGGTTTCTCCATAGTGCTTACCATGAGTCAACGCCAACTCAATATCGTGTCCCTTCAGATAGATAATCGGATACAATCCCTCCTCATCCATCGTCTCCGAGAGCAAATCGTATAATCCATGACGAGATACAAACTTCTGACCATTGAAATTCATGGTCAATCCGGAATTCAGATATGCATAGTTGCGCATCATTGTCTCAAGATACTCAACCATATATCTGTATTTCAAGAATATCTCCTTATCGGCTATAAATGTAACCTCGGTTCCATTCGGTTCGGTTGTTGGCTCTATGTCACGCTCCTCAACCAACTCTCCTCGACAGAAACGGGCATACTTGGTTTCCCCATCGCGAAATGACTGGATTTCAAAACTCTCGCTCAATGCATTGACAGCTTTGATACCTACACCATTCAATCCAACCGATTTTTGAAACACCGAAGAGTCATATTTACCTCCAGTGTTCATTTTCGAAGATACATCGACAACCTTGCCAAGTGGAATTCCTCGACCAAAATCACGGACAGTAACAGTTCGCTCCTCTACCGAGACGCGAATCTCTTTTCCTGCCCCCATAGCAAACTCGTCAATTGAGTTATCGACAACCTCTTTGACCAATATATAAATTCCATCATCGGGGGCTGAGCCATCGCCCAATTTTCCAATATACATTCCCGGACGGATACGAATATGCTCCGCCCATTCTAAAGTTCGTATCGAATCTTCGGTATAATTACTTTGCTCCATAGAAACACGATTATTGGGGTAAAGGTAATAAAAAAATCCTTGAAAATAATCTATTTTTAAAAACTATTAGGAGCCCCAACATAACGAACCGCTTTGTAACCATAGGTGCGAATCTCTCCATTTTCAAGCTCAAGCTGCAGACACCCATAATTATCAATACAATTTATTTTTGCCTCGAACTCTCCATCTTGATCCTGCCAACTGTAAATACCATCCCTACGGTATAAATGCTCCATAAATTCAACTCGCAACTTTTGAAAATCAGAAACATACTCCAACCTGACAGCAATACATTCAACCAATGAGCGTAACTCGGTCCGAACATCATAATCGTTTCCGGTCAACAGTTTTAATGATACCGGATTCGGAGCATCGGAATAGAAAATATCTTGATTGAGATTTAAACCAACCCCACACAAAGAGCGCATTAACGACATTCCCGATACAGAATGCTCTATAAGTATCCCTGCTATCTTCTTTTCTCCCACATAAATATCATTGGGCCACTTTACACTGACATTCTGAACATATTTGGATAGGTAATCATAACATCCCAATGCCACTGCCATTGATATTGCAAACTGCTGTACTACCTCAACAGCCATATCACCAAGCACCATTGTCATGGCAATATTCTTCCCGGGTTCACTCTCCCAGCTATTACCTCCACATCCACGGCCGGCGCTCTGATTCAGAGTGTACACCACACTGCCGGGTGCAAAAGTGCCCGAAGCCGCAACACTGTTCGTTGATGCGGCCTCGGGCAACTCTATAAAATTTAACATCATATCAACATTCCCTCTGCTACTTGCTCTGCATGGTCGGGCGATGCTATCTGTGCCAACAATGTCAATGCAAAATCGACTGCAAAGCCGGGTCCTTGAGCAGTAGTTACACGACCATCTATAACAACTCCCTCATCAACCATATCTCCATTTACAGCCATCGGCTCAAATCCGGGATAACAGGTCATCTGCATCTTCTCATCGCACTGCAACTTACTCAACACCAACGCAGGTGCCGCACAAATTGCTCCGATTCGTTTACCCTCATCAAAATGGTGTTGCATTATCTGCATTAATGGCTCACACTCTGCCAAATTCTTTGCACCGGGCATACCTCCCGGAAATACAAGCAATAAAGCATCGCTTGCATCAATATCACTCAAAAGAGCATCTGCCTGAATTGTAACTCCATGCGAACTTGTAACACTCAATGTATCATTTATCGATACCATCACTATCTCCTGCTCCGCTCTGCGGAATACATCGACTACCGAAAGGGCCTCCAAATCCTCGAAACCATCGGCCATAAAGATATATGTTCTACTCATAATATATGGGTATTAAAATTACAACTTATCTGCACCTCTGAACAGACGATTCCAACGCACCGCCTTTAGGAACGAATTATCCTTGTCGAGCGAAAACCACACAATCCACGCCTTTCCTACAACATGATCCTCGGGTACAAATCCCCAGAAACGCGAATCAGCTGAACCATGACGGTTATCGCCCATCATCCAATAGTAATCCATATTGAATGTATAGCTATTTGCCGGCTTACCATTTATGAAAATTTCTCCATTCTTAATCTGCAAATCATTGCCCTCATAGACATCGATAATTCTTTCATAAAGAGCTATATTCTGAGGAGTGAGCTTGACTGTCGCCCCCTTTGCCGGAATATAAAGCGGCCCGAAATTATCGGTTGCCCACTTATAATTCAATGTATCGAATGGGAATACATCGGGCGAGGGCTCACTTAAAACAACTCGCTCCACACTATTCACATTTGTAAAATTCTTCAACTTGGCAACCATCTCTCCGGTCAATGGCAAGTTGTACACATTACCAGCATTTCCGCTCATATCATCGTACGATATTCCCATCTCCTTCAAGCGCATTTTATTCAATGGAGTACCATTGGTCTTGACAATATAGTTATACTGCATATTCTCGGGATCCTCGGCCTTTTCTCCATTCACATACAACACTCCACCCTTGTAGGTTAATGTATCGCCAGGCAATCCCACACAACGTTTAATGTAGTGCTCACGTTTATCTACAGGACGGGCAATCACCTCTGCCCTTTCATGTATCAGCTGTCGAGCCTCCGCCAGCGATACATTATAGTATGCCGCCAAAGCCCGCATTTGCGCATAGTAATCAGGGTTCTCGGCTCCTATTATAACTGTATCACCGGTTGGGAAATTAAAAACCACAATATCATTCCTCTCAACATCACCAAAACCCGCAATTCGCTTATATGGCCACTTTATCAACTCGGAGTATGACTTTGTCGATTTGGTAAAAGGCATTGTATTATGCACAAAGGGCATTGCTATTGGCGTATTGGGAATTTTGGGTCCATACGACACCTTACTTACAAAAAGATAATCTCCTACCATCATTGATTTCTCCATAGACGAGGTAGGAATTGTATAGGCCTCGAAAAGAAATATTCTGATTATAGTAGTCACCACCACAGCAAATACAATTGCATCTATCCACTCTACGGTTTTGGTCTGTTTCTTAACGCCACGTTTCTTCCAAAAGGTCCAATTCACCTTCTTAGTAATATACCAATCAAATATAACAGGCAACAAGATAAGCATTAACCAACTTTCAGCCCACAAAGCCCAAAGTAAGTATAGCAGTGTAACCACAGAAAATTTCACCCACACTGCAGGTTTGACATGCTTAAACATACTCATAATTATTTAAAATTTCAACAAATCATCCATCGAATAAACTCCGCTCTTTCCTACCATAAATCCGGCAGCTGCTACCGCCCCCCTGGCAAAGCCCTGACGCGAATAAGCCGAATGTTCAATAGAAATCTCATCAACCTCCGATTTATATGTTACCTTATGAATTCCTGGTACCTCTCCTATACGATGAGCCACAATGGGAAGTTCCTTATTGCAGGTCTCGCCCTCATTTATAAGCTTCCACTCTGCATACTGCTCATGATTCTCAACAATTCCCTCGGCAATGGTTATTGCTGTTCCACTCGGGGCATCCAATTTGTGAATATGGTGTGTCTCATCGAGCAGAACACCATACTGCTTAAAATCAGACATTACCTTTGCCAACATCTTATTCAGATGGAAGAATATATTTACTCCAATGCTATAGTTGGAAGCATAAAAGAAACCTCCGCTCTTCTTTTTACAATAGCTAACAACCTCATCCCATCGATCCAACCAACCGGTTGTTCCCGACACTACAGGCACACCGCAATCAAAGCACCACTTATAGTTGTCAACCGCTACCTTGGGCATAGAAAATTCTATTGCAACGTCGGCCATTTTCAGCTCTTCATCAGTAACTGTCTCTCTGTTATCTACATCTACCTTTAAAACAACCTCATGACCATTCTCTTCAAGAATTCCGGCAATCAGTTGTCCCATCTTTCCATATCCTAATAATGCTACTTTCATAATGTCAAAACTTCTCAATATTACAGAAGTACAAATTTAAGAATATTTCGCAACTACTATTCATTTTTATACAAAAAAAGGGGGCTGACTTTTTAGTCGCCCCCATTGTATAAGGTCACTGTAAGTTTTTCAAAATTCTCTTAAGCTTGTGCTTTTACCTTTGCGATAATAGCTGCGAAAGCCTCCGGCTGGTTCATGGCCAAATCAGCAAGAACCTTACGATTCATACCAATATCCATTTTGTGAACCAATCCCATAAATTGAGAGTAAGACATTCCCTCCATTCTCACTGCAGCGTTGATTCTTTGAATCCACAATGCACGGAACTCGGATTTCTTTTTACGTCTGTCACGGTATGCGTATGTTAATCCCTTCTCATAGGTATTTTTCGCAACGGTCCAGACATTTGATCTTGAACCAAAGTATCCTCTGGTCTCTTTTAAAACCTTTTTTCTACGGGCTCTTGAAGCCACCGCGTTTTTTGCTCTTGGCATAATTCTTCGTTTTTTGAATGAAAGCGCCGTTTCGCAACGAACTTAATACTCTCATCCGGGTTAATAAATTAAGTTAGTTTGAACCAATTACATGCACAACATTGCTCTTACAGAAGCTACGTTATCTCCGTGAACGGTTGCTGAGTTGGTAAGATTTCTCTTTTGTTTTGTAGTTTTCTTAGTCAAAATGTGACTTTTGAAAGCATGTTTTCTTTTAAATTTACCAGTAGCGGTAATAGCGAAACGCTTTTTAGCGCTACTTACGGTCTTCATTTTTGGCATCTTCTCTTCAATTTAGATTGTTAATATATACTCACAGGCGACATTATCGCTCAGACCTTCTTATTTCTTTGGAGCAATCATTACGAACATCTTCTTACCCTCAAGTCTTGGCTCTGACTCCAATTTTCCGTAGTCCTCCAACGCAGCTATAAAACGGGTAAGCAAATCTGTTCCTTGATCTTTAAACAAAATAGAACGACCTTTGAAGAATACATAAGCTCGCACCTTTGCACCCTCTTGTAGGAACTCCTGAGCATGCTTCACTTTGAAATTGAAATCGTGATCATCGGTCTGCGGTCCGAAACGAATCTCCTTCACTACTACCTTTACGCTCTTAGCCTTTATCTCCTTCTGCTTCTTTTTCAACTGATAAAGAAACTTGCTGTAGTCAATGATTCTACATACAGGGGGATTTGCATTGGGTGATATTTCAACCAAATCCAATCCCATCTCATCGGCCATAGCCAACGCCTGACGCAAAGGATAGACAGCTGATTCGATCTCATCACCAACCACACGTACCTGGGTAGCGTGAATCATTTCATTAATTCTGTGTTGTGGCTCTTTTCCCACTTGGTTATTGCGGCCTTTGTTAAACTCTACCATTCTTTTCTGTTTATTAAACCTCCTTACTATTTTTATTAAAAACTATACAAACTCTTTGTCTGGGTGTCAACCTCATCACTTATCAACTTGATAAACTCATCAACACTCATAACACCTTTATCTCCCTCACCCTGACGGCGAACAGAAACACTATTGGCAGCAGCCTCATTCTCGCCAACGATAAGCATATACGGAATCTTTTTCAACTCGTTATCACGAATCTTTCTTCCAATCTTCTCGTTACGATCATCGACAGAGACTCTTACATCTGCCATATTCATTGCATTTGCAATCCGGTGCGCATACTCATTGTACTTCTCACTGATCGGCAGTATAATTGCCTGCTCTGGAGTCAACCACAATGGGAATTTTCCACCGGTATGCTCGATAAGCACTGCAACGAAACGCTCCATACTTCCAAATGGCGCACGGTGAATCATTACAGGTCTGTGCTTCAAGTTATCGGCTCCTGTGTACTCCAATCCAAAACGCTCCGGCAAGTTGTAGTCAACCTGAATTGTTCCCAACTGCCACTTACGACCAATTGCATCCTTAATCATAAAGTCAAGCTTGGGACCATAGAATGCAGCCTCGCCATACTCAACAACAGTCTTCAATCCCTTCTCCTCAGCAGCCTCGATAATTGCACGCTCAGCACGCTCCCAGTTTTCGTCACTTCCAATATACTTCTCTGTATTATGTGGATCACGCAACGAAACTTGAGCGGTAAACTCTGAGAAATTCAATGCTTTAAAGATAATGAAAATAATATCTATTACCTTCTTGAACTCATCTTTAATCTGCTCAGGCATACAGAACAAGTGTGCATCATCCTGGGTAAATCCACGCACACGTGTCAAACCATGCAACTCTCCACTCTGCTCATAGCGATACACTGTTCCAAACTCCGCAAAACGGATTGGAAGATCCTTGTATGAGCGAGGTTTTGTCTTATAAATCTCGCAGTGGTGAGGACAGTTCATTGGTTTCAACATAAACTCCTCGCCCTCTTGTGGAGTTGTAATTACCTGGAAGCTATCCTTTCCGTACTTCTGATAGTGTCCTGAAGTCTTATAAAGGTTCACATTTCCAATGTGTGGAGTGATTACCTGCTGATAACCATACTGCTTCTGCACCTTGCGCAAGAATGTCTCAAGACGGTCGCGCAACATGGTTCCCTTTGGCAACCACAATGGCAATCCCTGACCAACATTGTTCGAGAATGCGAACAGCTCCATCTCTTTACCGATTTTGCGGTGATCACGCTTCTTGGCCTCCTCCATTACAGCAATCCAATCTGTAAGCATCTGCTGCTTTGGGAAAGAGATTCCGTAGATACGTGTTAGCATCTTATTGTGCTCATCTCCACGCCAGTATGCACCGGCAAGACTTGTCAACTTAATTGCCTTGATATATGAAGTGTCAGGCAAGTGAGGTCCGCGGCACAAATCGGTAAATGTACCATTCTTATAATATGTGATAGTACCATCCTCAAGGTCGTTAATCAACTCAACCTTATAGGTCTCATTAATTGAGCCAAAGTGCTCCAATGCCTCGCATTTTGGTACATTGATACGTTGCAACGCCTCTTTCTGACGCGCAAGCTCCAACATCTTTGCACCGATTACATCCAAATCCTTATCGGTCAAAACCACGCCCTCGCCCGGATCAACATCATAGTAGAATCCATTCTCGATAGCCGGTCCGATACCGAACTTTGTGTTTGGATACAATTGCTGCAAAGCCTCTGCCAAAAGGTGTGCCGAGGTATGCCAGAATGTATGGCGTCCCTCCTCATCATCCCATGTGTAGAACTTAATCTCTGCATCAATATTTATGGGGCGTGTCAAATCCCAGGTCTCGCCATTTACAGAAACCGACAACGCCTCTTTAGCCAATTTATTGCTGATTGCCTTAGCAATCTCCAATCCTGTAACTCCGCTCTCAAATTTGCGGATATTACCGTCAGGAAATTTGATATTTACCATTACTCTCAATCTTTTACAAACTGAACCGCAAAGATAACTATTTTTCCTTTTCAATGTACACTTGAGCTGTTTTTTATACTAATTTTGTCGGCAAATATCATTATAGCTATAAAAAAAATGAACTATTCAAAAACTACAGAGTGGCTTTTCTCCCAACTCCCAATGTATCAAAGAGAAGGAAAATCCGCATACAAAGCCAATCTTGAAAATTCAACCATATTGGATTCCAGATTCGGACATCCACACAAAAAATATAAAACCATTCATGTTGCCGGCACCAATGGAAAGGGATCTGTATCGCACATGTTGGCATCCATTTTTCAAGAGGCAGGCTTTAAAACCGGGCTCTACACATCACCCCATTTAAAAGATTTTCGTGAAAGAATAAAAATAAACGGCAATGAGATTCCCGAAGAGTATGTAACCAAATTCGTAGCCGAGAACAGAGAGTTCTTCGAAAACCTGCACCCATCATTCTTTGAAATGACCTCGACTATGGCATTCTGCTGGTTTGCAGCCGAGAGTGTTGATATTGCAATAATCGAGGTTGGACTAGGAGGGCGTCTTGACTCAACAAATGTCATAACTCCCGAGCTATCGGTAATCACCAATATTTCACTCGACCATACCGCCCTACTGGGAAACACCCTTGAACAGATTGCCACTGAAAAAGCAGGAGTAATCAAACAAGGAGTACCGGTCGTTGTTGGTACTTATGACAACCGTTACGCTCATGTACTTAAGGAGACTGCCGCATGTGAATCCTCGTCCATAACCTTTGCATCGGAAGAGTGGAGCCATACAACAGATAGCAGTGGAAGCTACAGCTACGCCTCAAAATGCGGCACATCTTTTGCAAACCTAAATTGCGAACTTTCAGGCTTATATCAAACAGAGAACATTGCCACTGTTTTGCAGACAATCCAAATTCTTAACGAGCGAGGTTTCACTATTGACCGTAACGCCATCATTAAGGGAATCGCAAAGGTGGTAACCAATACACACCTAATGGGGCGCTGGCAAATTCTTAATGAAAAACCGTTCACTGTTTGCGACACAGGCCATAACCCGGGTGCATTTCAACACCTGGTTAAACAGATGGTGGCTCACAACCATGAAACACTACGCATAGTCATTGGCATGGTAAATGACAAAGATATTGACACAGTTATGTCAATGCTACCCAAAAATGCTGTTTACTATTTCTGCAAACCACAAATAAAAAGGGCAATGGATCAGACGGAGTTGCTGGAGATTGGCAAAAGACACTCTTTACATGGAGAGTGCTTTCCTACTGTTGCACAGGCGTTGAGTGTTGCCAAAAAACAGGCCTCGCCCAATGACATGATATACATTGGAGGCAGTACATTTGTTGTTGCAGAAATTCTTTAACACTTCTGATCATGTGGATTATACCTGCATTTATATCGGCCACTTTACTAGGCCTTTACGATGTATCGAAAAAACAGTCTCTGACAAACAATGCAGTCATTCCGGTACTATTCCTGAATGTATTGTTCTGTTGTGCACTATTTATTCCAATCATAGCACTATCGTATGGTAGCGACATACTGCAAGGAACTATTTTTCAAGCGCCTCCATTCAAATGGAGCGATCAGCCGTGGCTTATAGGCAAAGCATTTATTGTGCTTGCCTCGTGGATAAGCGCCTACTTTGCAATAAAACATCTGCCAATAACCCTAACATCACCCATTAAAGCAACCCAACCGCTTGTAACATTGGTTGCAGCCTTGATTATCTTTGGAGAAAGGCTAGATGCATGGCAATGGTGTGGTGTAATTTTAGGTTTAAGTTCTATATACCTTCTGTCAATATCAGGCAAAAAAGATGGAATTAGCTTTAAAAGCAACAAATGGGTATGGTTAATGATACTCTCGGTTCTGACCGGTTCTGCAAGCGGACTGTACGACAAATACCTAATACAATATGCCGAGATTGACAAAATTACAACCCAGGTATATTACAACTTCTACCAACTGATTATCATGGGTGTTATGCTTATGGCCATGTGGTATCCCAAGCGTAAAACCACCACTCCGTTCCACTGGAGCTGGGGTATTCCACTTATAAGCATTTTCCTGACAGCAGCCGACTTTGTCTATTTCTACGCTTTATCTGAAGGAGGAATGATATCTATTGTGTCACTAATTCGCCGAAGCAGTGTAATTATTTCCTTTATCGCAGGAGCACTGCTCTTTAAGGAGAAAAATTTGAAGACAAAACTTCTTGATTTATTGCTAATACTCGTAGGAATGATTCTGATTTACATAGGCACTGCGTCATCTTAAAAAAAATGTTATATTTGCGCATCAATATATAGACAAACATTGAAAAAAAATTACAACCATGAATAGATACATTAAAATCATTACCCCCACTGCGCTTTTTGGTGCAATATGGGCAATTCTCTTCTTCGGAGGCAGATATATGCTCTACCTTCAGGAGCAGTTACAACTATTCCAGAACGACTGGATTTATTTCATTGAAAACTGTCAGTACCATGGCGGTTTTGCCCAAATGGCAAGCGAATTTATTGTGCAATTTATGCATACCCCATGGCTTGGAACAATGATATTGGCGGCAGTTATCACTGCAACCACATACGCTTTCAAGGCAATCCTGCAAAAATGCGGATGCAGTAAAGGAGTAACCCCATTGGCTATCGTTCCGGCAATTCCGCTAATCTACTCGCTTATCATATGCGAACTAACCTTCTCTATGGTGCAATACTCTATTGCAATCTTTGCTACATGTGCAGTAGCACACATATCGGCTAAGTTCCGTTTTATCGTGGCAACCATCATATCGCCATTTATATTCTGGTTATGCGGAGCTCCTGCAATCTTATTACCAATTTTCACAGTACTTATAGCCATAAATGAAAAGTGCACCACAAAAAGCATCCTATTCAACAGCATACCGCTATTTGTGTACGTAATTTTTGGTGTTATTGGTATTCGCACAGGATTGATAGGCTCATTGGATCACTTTATAAATCACACATTGGTTAAAATTCCATTGAAAACCCTGCGAGATCCTCAACCTATGGTTGCAATCGGATGGTACTCATCGGTTATTATTGCCATATATTCACTTATAGCAAAACAAAAAGCTGTAATTACAGAAAACCGTTGGCTAAATGTTACAATTCAGAGCGCTCTTGTGGCTGGAATGTTTATGGTAGTATGGGTTGCTCCGGACAAAGAGTATACCAAAGGAGTAACATTCAAAGATTACAACCATTGGGCAAAACTTCACTACCTGTACACTCAAGCAGAATATCAAGAGCTACTTGATCTATACAAAGATAAAAACCCCGACGGAATAATGGAGAGCAACTATATTAATTTGGCTCTATACAGAAAGGGACGCCTGGTAGAGGATTTCTTCAAATACTCACCGCTCGGACACACCTCACTGCTTCTTCGTTGGGCAGATGCACCATTCCCAATTGCATTCCTATGGGGCGAGATCAGTAGCGAGATGGGATTCATAGCAAAATCGGGTCAAACCGCATACGAGGGAAATATGTTGAGTGGTCCCCGAGGCTCATCTATGTTCATGAAACTGCTTGTCGAGAGCGAGATTATTATGGGTAACTATCAAACTGCAGAGAAATATATCAATGTTCTTGAGAATACCATTTACTACAAAGATTGGGCAACACAACAACGGGCATTCCTAAGCGACAAAGCAGTTGCACAGAGCGACTACTACAAAGCCAAACGCAAATGTATAATCAAAAACAATGCCGTTATGGCATTAACCAACGAATTGGTGCTGCTTAATGAAATCATAAAAATAAATCCATTGCACAAATCTACATTCGATTTTGCCACTCTAATGACCCTATCGGCCGGAGCAATACCTGCATTCCGCGAAGTTATCTCGGCAGGAGTACAGAGCAGAAACTATTTACCTCCATTCAAAAACACAATCCAGGAGGGCCTTGTAGTTGCATATAACCAACACCCTGTGTTCTGGAACTTCTACAAGGTGAACGAATCTACCCAAAATTCATATCAGGAGTTTGCAAAAGCATTAAAAGAGCAAAAGGCCAACCCAATGGGAGCCAGCGCCATAATATCAAAGAATAAACATCGCTATTGGCTCTACATTGAAACCCTAAAACAAAGAGCAACTGCTCAGCAGCAACAACAATCAATGACCCAGGCTCCTCAAGCAGAGTTACCAAACAACTAATAGTGTAAAAAATGAAAAGTATGAATATCAAATCAGCAATATATACATTGACAATAGTCTTCTTTGCTATTGCATGCTCAAACAATTACGTAATAAAGGGTGAATTGGAAAAGACATGCCCTATATACCCAAATTACATGGGAGTAACAGTGCCCTACAACATTGCCCCTCTGAACATGTATTCCGACAGTATTGAGAGCGGTTTTGTTCAAATCTATTCAAAAGCAACCGAAGAGACCCTAAATTTCGATATTAAAAATCATCAGGTTCGGTTTAATAAATCTGAATGGAAAAAGCTACTCGAACAGAATAAAGGAGGTCAATTGCACCTGACATTTGTAAACGAGAAGGGACTGGCATACAGAAGTTTTATTATAAAGATTGCCAATGAGCCAATTGACAAATATATTGCATATCGCCTTATCGAGCCCGGATTTCAACATTGGAGCGAAATGGGATTATATCAACGCAATCTTGAGAACTTCAAACAGACAGCAATCATCGAGAATAAAAACACCAACTATTCATGTATGAACTGTCACTCATTCGGGAATCGCGACGCCAACAACATGCTATTCCATGTAAGAAGCACCGAGTATGCAGGAACCTATATATGGAAGGATGGCGAAATGGAGAAACTCAACACCAAAACCCCACAAACCATCTCTGCTCTTGTATATCCGTCATGGCACCCAAGCAACAAATTCGTAGCCTTCTCGGTTAATGATACAAAGCAGACATTCTATACCGGAAATCCGGATAAGATTGAGGTATTTGACTATAAATCCGATGTAGTTGTGTATGATGTTGAGAAACATGAAATGATTACAGCTCCGCAACTATTCAGCAAAGCTCAATTCGAAACCTTCCCGACATTTTCACCCAATGGGAAACGTCTATTCTTCTGCAGTTCAGACTCCACACAAATGCCGCACAATCTTGACAAGGTCAAATATGCACTTTGTGCTATAGACTTTAATCCTGAGACTCGTGAATTTGGCAACAAGGTTGACACCATTTATCAGGACGCTCTAAAAAGTGCTACACTGCCAAGAGTATCTCCCGATGGCAAATATCTGCTTTTCACCGTTGGAAACTACGGTAATTTCCACATCTGGCATAAAAGTTCAAACTTATGGATGCATAACTTTGCAACAGGCGAAAACTACATTGCTCGTCGCTGGAACAGCACCGATGTCGAGAGCTATCACTCATGGAGCAGCAACAGCCGATGGGTTATCTTCAGTTCAAGAAGAGGAGAAGGTCTGCACACTCGCCTATACATTGGATACATTGATGAGAATGGAGAGTTAGGCAGACCTTTCATGCTTCCTCAAGAGGATCCAACCCACAATGACAGATTCATGAAATCATATAACATTCCTGAGTTCGTTACAGGAAAAATTGATGAAAAGGGCTATGAAGTTCGAAATGCCGGCAAGGGTATCGATGTTAAATTCGCTACCGACATTCCAACAGACATGACCACGGGAGCATCAGCAAAGAATTAGCAATTAGGAATTAGGAACAAAAAAACGGTTGAATCTGCGCTGCAAATTCAACCGTTTTTTTTCCACTTATCTTTTACCTCATTTATAGGCAATACACTCAACCTCAATGAGCCAACCCGGACGACAGACAGGAGCCCAAGTAATAACCATTGGTGTATCAGGAAAACGAAGCGAGAAAATGCCTTTAACTGTATCATAATCTGCTATATCGCGAATATAGACAACCATTTGTGCAATATCCTCTTCAGTTGCGTCGGCCTCGGACAAAAGCGCATCAACATTCTCCATCATACGCTCTATCTGACCATCAATATCCCCGGGAGCAACAATAGCTCCGCGACTATCAATACTAGCTGTTCCACTTATCAGAATCTGAGTTCTATTGTCAAAGTGCAATGCAGTTCCTCGTTCAAAAGTAACACCATAAAGATTTGTCGGACTTAGGTTATCGTAGGCATAAAGATATTGAATATCCTTATCCTCCAACCCCTCAACAGCATAAGCATCCATACATACCAGATTCTCGTGACGCTCACAAACACCATTGATACCTGTACTTGCAATATAATGGGTATTGTTTGTCAATCCCCACTCCTCAAACAACTCCTTGCGCGCATGAACAACACCACTGTAATTAATGTCAACATCACGAACAAATATCCAGGTACGCATACAGTTACGCTCGACCGACATATCCTTATTCTTCAAAAGCTCATTATACTCCTGAAAAATCTGGGCCATCTGATGTTGGGAGTCCATCTTATTGGACATAAACGAGGTATCAAAACGATAGGTAGTCTTCTTATGCTTAACTACTCCATCATCACAACTCAGCCCATTACCCTTCATAAGCCACACCCACACAACTGCCTTGCTACCATCAAGAGGAGGTTGTTGAATGACAGAAATTGCAGCATCACCCGAAGTATTAATCAGTTTTCTTTGAGCAACTATATCAGAAAGGAAGTATCTCTTGAATACCGGCTTATATCCATCCATCTCCTCGGCATCAAGAATTACCTGCAACCCCTCATCCAAAACAGACAAAGTTCTTTCAATTGAGAGACACTTATCTAAAGGCTCTATCATTAAATGACACTCAGACACTCCCGTCGGTGTCTCAAACATTGACGATTTGGCTAAAAAACCTACCTCGTTATCAGAATATTCCCTATGTTCCATTATGGCGCAAAGATAGACAAAAAAGGGGAAAGCAAAAAAAAGAAAATGAGAAAAAGTATTACCTTTGTCGTAAAGTTAAAATGTGACGTAAAATGCAAATAAGAATTGGCGACGAGGTTAGTTTTTTATCTGAAAAACTTGATGGAAAGGTGACAAGTATCATTGACTCAAACACAGTTAATGTATATTGCGATATATATGGTTTTGAAATTCCTGCATCGGTTAATGATTTGGTTGTAACCAAAAGCACTTTGAGTCAGGAGACAAGTTTCCCGACAAACAGCGCCACAAAAGAGATAAATACCGCCAGCACAAACTCGGTATTTATAGCCCTTGTTCCCGATGATTATAGTAATCTGCAATCTTCACGCTTTGATTTGTACATAGTGAATGATACCGGCAAAACCGTACTATACACAATTGCCATATTGAACAATGAGACATACAATGGAATTTCAGCAGGAAATATTGATCCTAACTCATCACTGCAGATCGGCACCTATTCACTAAAGGAAATAGAAGAGAAGCTAAAATACATAGTTGTTCAACATCTTCTCTACACAAAGCGTAGCCAAACATGGCACAAGCCTACCGAAAGCATAATAAAACTATCAACGACATCAATATGCAAATCGGGAGCATACAAACAGACAAAATTCTTTAAAGAAGTGGCTCTAATTAAAGAGTGTTCCGAGAAGATTGAATTGGTATTTAATCAACAAGATGAGCCACAACCAGAAATAACAAGCAGCAAAATTATTCCAGACAAAAAGGTAATAAAGGAGTTAAACTCAAAATTGCATAATGACCAAAAGGTAAAGACTACAGTTAGGGAACAGAAAGAGATTAACCATAATGTTATTGAAGTGGATTTGCATGCGGAATCTCTTCTTGAAACCACTACAGGCATGGATAGCGGAGCAATCCTTGAATTTCAAATGGAGGTATTTGTAAAAACCATGGAGAAATACAAACTGCGCAAAGGACAGAAAATTGTATTTATCCATGGAAAGGGCGAAGGCATATTGCGCCAACGCATAATGTGGTTACTTCAAACCACCTATAAGCGCCATAACCATCAAGATGCCTCGTTCAAGCAATATGGCTTTGGCGCCACTATGGTGACTATTCGTTAATCGTTCAACGATGCCAAATAGCGCTCAGCATCCAATGCTGCACGACATCCGGCTGCTGCCGATGTAATACCCTGACGATAAATTGGGTCCATAACATCACCTGCGGCAAATACTCCAGGAACGTTTGTCAAAGAGGTTTTACCTTCGGTAATGATATATCCCTGCTCATCAACATTGATATATTTACTGAATACCTCAGAGTTTGGATGGTGTCCGATTGCAAGGAAGAATCCGTCAATTGCAATCTCGCTGAAACTCTCGTTCTCGGTGCCCTTCTTGTGAACCAACTGAGCACCTGTCAAACCTGAGTCATCGCCCAATAAATCTACAGTCTGGGTTTCGAACAACACCTCGATATTCGGAGTCTTGAATACTCTATCTTGAGAAGCCTTAGATGCGCGCAAAACATTGCGACGTACAATCAAATATACCTTCTCTGCCAATCCTGCCAAATAGGTAGCCTCCTCACAAGCGGTATCTCCTCCACCAACAACAGCAACCTTCTTGCCACGATAGAAGAATCCATCGCATGTTGCACATGCACTCACTCCCATTCCACGGAATTTCTCCTCACCGGGCAATCCCAAATATTTTGCAGTTGCACCGGTTGCAAGAATAACGGTATCTGCCTCAATCTCGGTAGTCTCGTCGATTGTCAACTTCAATGGGTGTACTGAGAAATCAACCGATGTTACAACACCGAAACGCATCTCTGTTCCCAAACGCTCAGCCTGAGCACGCAAATCCTCCATTAGCTGTGGACCCTGAACGCCATTAGGATAACCTGGGAAATTCTCAACCTCGGTAGTTATTGTCAATTGACCTCCCATCTGCAAACCTGTATATAAAACCGGATTCATATTAGCTCGAGAGGCATAAATAGCCGCTGTATAACCTGCAGGACCTGATCCTACAATTAAACATTTTATGTGTTCTGTTGCCATATTGATATTATTTATTAATTTTCTTATAAGACGCAAAGATAACACATATTTTGAATTTTTATCTTTATATTTCTTAAATAGAATTCTGATTCTGTAATTCTGTCACAAACTCCTCTAAAGCCCTGTTTTTCTCATGCATTAATATCAACTCATCTATTAATTTGTTCACACAACTGCGCACCCTTTCCAACTCTGAACGCGACATAAAGTTTTTAACCTTGTAGCGCATATACTTAATATCAGATTCGCATAATGTAGGCAATCCGGAGCCATGCAAAATCCACGAAGGCGAGACCTGCAACACAATACATATTTTGCACATAACCATTGTATCGGGTTTTGTTATCCTGCCATTGATATAATTTGAAATTGTACCCTTAGAAACTTTACTAAGTTTCGCTAACTTGTAACAGGTTAATTCACGCTTCTCGATAATAATTCGCAACCGATGTGAAAAATTTTCCTCCATACAAAATGAGTTCTCTAATTAGTTCAATTTTCCATTTTTATCACGACCTTGCCCTACTATAAAATGTCGTTTCTACTCTAAATTAGTAAAATAAATAGAAATAATGAATTTTAGCATCATTTTTACCTCAAACTATATCATAAACGACTAACTTTTAATCATTTACAAAACATAATTTAATCCAATAATCACTATATTCGCCAATATACACCTACATTCACCTATTGAGTTTCAATAGTTTAAGATTTAACGACTTGAACTATTGGGCAATAAATAAGAATCATGTATCTTTGCCGTATGGAGAAAAACGCCACATATAAATTTGCAAGTGAACACCTGAATGATAATATCGATAAACTCCTACTAAAGAGAGAGACTTATCCGGATATTGATATGTCTGTTGCCGTAACTCAAATTCAAGCTCGTCGTACCATAAAGGAAAAGCTTCCTCAATGGTATGCGAACAATGATTTGCGCTATCCATCAAAACTATCCACCGAACAATGCTCATCCGAGACTACTGCAACCTACAAAGCCACTCTTCTTCGTGGTAACTCTCTATGTGATTTAACCGGAGGGCTTGGTGTTGATTGTGTAGCTTTTTCAAAACTTGCAAAAAAAGTTGACTATTTCGAACGATTTCCGGAGTATTGTATGGCAGCGGAACACAACTTTGCCACTCTTCAATGCAACAACATTACCATTCACAATTGCGACTTTCGAGAAGAGTTAAACAATATCGAAGCCGATACTCTATACCTGGATCCTGCTCGCCGTGGTAGCAATGCCCAACGTCTGTTTTCGTTAAATGATTACGAGCCAAATGTGATTGAACTTAAAAAGGAGTTATTGGAACGGTGCAAAAGATTGATCATCAAGGTATCACCAATGGCTGATATAACGGCAATCTGCAAGGATTTTCCGGAGATAAACGAGATTCATATCGTTTCGGTAAAAAACGAATGCAAGGAGATTCTTTTAGTAATTGACAACAACTCATCCGCAATCAAGATAGTTACACTTAATTTTGACCAAAACAGTCGCGCCCAGAGGGTGGAGTTTACCCATCCCGACAATACAACAACAAGTTACGCCTTAAATCCCTTGACATTTCTATACGAACCGAATGTCTCTATCATGAAGAGCGGAGCATTTAATCAACTGGCACGGCTCTACACTGTTTTACCTTTAAGTCGCAACAGTCACCTTTACACCGCAGACAACAGAGTGGAGAATTTTCCTGGAAGGAGATTTCAGATTGTATCTACTCACAATTTCACATCAAAATGGGCTAAAAACGCTAGAAGGCTATTCCCTAAGGCTAATATTACCGTAAGAAACTTTCCGCTAAGCGTTGCAGAACTACGCAAAAACACAAAGATTGGAGAAGGTGGCGATATTTACCTTTTTGCAACCACAACAAGCCAAAATGAAAAGATAATTATAGAGTGCAGAAAATTATAACATTTTAATCCCAGGCTCGTATTATGGTATGATAAAACACTATACCATGAAAGAGCACAATCACAAGGGAGTTGAACAATTAATAATATACAGGGTAGTACTTATTGCAAGCATCGCACTGATTGCACAAATATCTGTCGATACATTTGCCCCAACTCTTCTATCTGATAGATTTATAAGAATTTTTCAGCTATTAATATGTGCAATATTCTTGTATATGCTTATTTACGAATGGATTCACGCTAATAGGCGAGGCTTCTATTTTGTAACTCACCTTCCATTATTTATTGTATCCATTCCATATTTAAGCCTTGTATATTGGCTTCGGATTGATATTCACCAGGAATTACACCTATTCTTTTACACAATCCCTGCAATTCGTGGAATTGCAGCTCTATTTCTCATTATAAAATGGATGATTCCACAAAAAAACTTGTCGTTACTGATTGCCTACTCTGCCACTCTTATCCTTGTAACATACTACGGCAGTATAATATTTTATCAAGCCGAATTTAGTATAAATCCTAACGTTAAGAGTTATTGGGACGCATTGTTCGGATGGGCATTAATGAACGCAACTACAGTTGGAGCTCCAATCTTTGCAGTCACAAAAACCGGGCAGTTTCTTGCAGTCATTCTGTCGGGCGGTGGAATGCTCTTCTTCCCGATATTCACAAGCTACATTGTAACACGCTATCAAAACTCCCACAAATCCTCGCATTAGCTCTCTCCTAATAAAGTGAAGGGGTAGCTAAACAGTCATTAAGACTTTTAGTTACCCCCCTCACTTATTATACAAGCTCGAAATTAATTCGCAGCCTTATACTTCTCAACTCCTGCCTTCAAGAACTCAACAAAGGCATCTGCATCCAAATTATATGCACGAGCAGGCATCAAAACGTGTGGACGAAGATTTTCCTCCTCACCATGACGACTGTTCAACAAAATATAGTTTGGCTGAGCATTGGAATCGAAGTTATTAATCTGAAAATCGGCATTCTTCTTTCCAAGAGTATTCTTCAACTTACCATCCTTACCTGTATACTGCTCTGACTCAGGAAGCACTGTCTTATCATCAACATAAAGAGCACAAATAATATAGTCATTTGTCAAAATCTCTAAAACTCGGGGATCCGACCAAACACTCTGCTCCATTTCACGGCAATTTACACATCCGTGACCAGTGAAATCAAGAAACAATGGCTTATTCTCAGCTTTTGCAACACGCAATGCCTGCCCATAATCAAAATATCCCTCCAAACCGTGAGCCAGGTGCAAGAAATCAGCATACTTCGGCTCCTCGCGCTGCTGTGCATTCGATGTAACAACATTACCACGTAATGAACGAACATTCTCGCGAACAATTCTATTAATGTCGAAGTCTATAGTCTCCTGAGGTGGCAAATAACCGGCCAAAGCCTTCAATGGAGCTCCGAACATTCCAGGAATCATATATACAACAAAGGTAAATACTACTATTACCAAAGAGATACGCAAAACTCCCAATGGTTTCTCGCAATAGTCTGCATCATCATGCTGCAATTTGAATTTACCCAACAAATACAAACCAATCAATGAGAATACAACAATCCAGATTGCAATGTAAATCTCGCGATCAAGAAGCCCCAAATGATAAGTTTGATCGATTACCATCAAGAACTTGAATCCCAAAGCAATCTCAATGAATCCCAATACTACTTTAACCGAGTTCAACCAACCTCCCGATTTTGGAAGCGATGATAACTTAGATGGGAAGAACGCAAAGAATCCGAATGGAAGCGCAACAGCCAATGAGAATCCAAACATACCTACAATCGGACGCAATACAGAACCGCGAGCGGCCTCGACCAAAATAGTACCAACGATAGGTGCAGTACAAGAGAATGACACTAACACCAATGTAAATGCCATAAAGAAAGCACCAAGGTAACCTCCCTTATCTGCCTGAGCATCTGTCTTATTAACCATCCATGATGGCAATACAATCTCGAATGCTCCCAAGAATGAGGCAGCAAAAATCATAAAGATGATAAAGAAGAACAAATTAGGTACCCAATTTGTACTCAACCAGTTAGTAAAATCAGCTCCCAGAATAAATGAGATAAGCAATCCGATAACAGTATAGATAAAGATAATTGAGAAAGCATAGAAAAGAGCCTTCATCTTTGCCTTTCTCTTATCAGCATCACTATGCATAAAGAACGATACAGTCATTGGAATCATTGGGAAGACACATGGCATAATCACAGCAGCCAAACCTCCAACAAATGCCAACCAGAAGAACAAAAGCAACGAATCCTCCTTCTCATCAGAAATATTCTCCTCAACTGTCTCAGTTACAACTTGCTCAACGGGAGCAACTGCAGGAGCAGCCTGCACTGCAACCTGAGCCTCCTCTATCTTTTTACTATCCTCTTTCTTTGCAGGGGCTACACTCTTCTCCTCTTTCTTTGCAGGGGCAGCCTTTACCTTTCTCTCTACAGGAATTGAGAAATCGTAACTTCCCATAATACAAGAACCACCATTCTGACACAACTGATAATCAACACATCCTGCAATAGTCTTAGTCTGATCATCTGTAAATTTCACAACCTGTGTAATAGTAAAATTTCCCTCGAAAGACCATACATCGACCTCGAATATCTCATCGAAAGCCTTGTGTGGTGCAGGAGACTCGATAGCCTTTCCTACAGCCTCGATTCCCTTGTTTAATGTAATCGATGTTGCCATAGGGCCTCCATCAGGGGTGTACATTGAATATACATGCCAACCTGCCGGTACAGAACACTTAAACTCTACTTTGTAGGTTCCATCGCTCTGTGGAGTTGCGCTACTTTTCCATGTAGCCTCTTGTGCAAATGCAGCAATAGTAGCAAAGCACAAGACTAAAGTAATGAGTAACTTTTTCATTTCCTATAATTTTATTTCATTCTTTTCTTTATCAAACAGTCTAAATTCATAGATATAATATGATGGAACCTCGACAATTGAGATCCACAACTTGTACCTAACAGACCATTTCAGTCTTAAAGAGTTTATCCCTCTCTTTATATATGCAGCAATAAATGGATGCAATCTTAAAGTTACCTTTTTCAGCCCTTTTTCATTAGCAACCACGGCAATTACATCCTCAATCTTATCAAGAACCAAGACCGCAGCTTCGGCCTTACCACTACCATGACAAACCGGACATACATCCAACGTCTCTACACTTGTCACCGGTCTTACACGCTGACGAGTAATCTGCATCAAACCAAACTTACTTAAAGGTAATATTGTGTGTTTGGCTCTATCGGTCTCCATCAAACTCTTCATCTTTTCATAGAGTTTCTGACGATTCTCTGATAGATTCATATCGATAAAATCGATAACCACAATACCTCCCATATCACGCAGTTGCATTTGACGTGCCACCTCTTCAGCTGCTGCCAAATTCACCTCCAAAGCATTAGTCTCCTGATCCATACCCATCTTTGAACGATTACCGCTATTCACATCGATGACGTGACAAGCCTCGGTATGCTCAATAATAAGGTATGCTCCGCTCTTAAATGACACAGTCTTTCCGAGCGATGATTTAATCTGCTTGTCAACACCGAAATGATCCATGATAGGAATCTCGGGAGCCACATATTTCACTATACTCTCCTTTTCGGGTGCTATTGAACGCAAAAAGAATTTAATTTCACGGCTCAATGCAACATCGTTGACATATATATTTTCGAACGAGGGATTTAAAATATCCCTTAAGAATGCACTTGTTCTATCAATCTCTCCCAAAATAAGCTTCGGGGGCTCAATCTCTCTCAAATTTCTGAACGAGGCCTCAAATCTTTCAACCAGCTCTTTAATCTCCTGATCAAAAATCGCCACATTCTTACCCTCGGCAACAGTACGAACAATAATACCGTAATTCTTGGGACGTATACTTTCTATCAACCTCTTCAAACGCTTTCTCTCGTCGCTCGACTTTATCTTTTGCGACACGGAAACCTTATCTGAAAAGGGTATCACAACCAAATTTCGGCCTGCCAAACTCAACTCCGATGTAAGTCTGGGACCCTTAGTAGAAATAGGCTCTTTTGCTACCTGAACTGCCACCCACTGCCCGGGCGACAATATATCCCCAATCTTTCCCTCCTTCGAGATTTCATCCTCCAATCTCAATTTGGCAACCGGCATTCCCTTACGTGCCAAACACTGCTTGATATAACTGTCAAGTGATTTAAATTGGGGACTTAGGTCAAGATAATGCAAAAATGCATCTTTCTCGTACCCTACATTCACAAAGGCAGCATTCAAGCCGGGCATAATCTTCTTAACTCGTCCTAAATAGATATCTCCAACAGCAAACTGCACGTTGGTCTTCTCCTTCGTCAATTCAACGAGTTTTTTTTCTCGGAGCATTGCAATAACAATCTCCTCCGACCTGACATCTATAATTAGTTCACTACTCATCTGCCTTCCCACACTCCTAACTATGCTCTAAAATCTATTGCCTTATGCAAACAATCCTAATGACCGCAGCCATTAGGATTGCAAAAGGTTCTACACATAAGCTGCTAAGAGCCAACTTTTACTTTCTTGTCTTATGACGATTCTTTCTAAGTCTCTTTTTGCGCTTATGCGTTGCCATCTTATGTCTTTTTCTCTTTTTTCCGCTAGGCATAATCTCCTCCTTTCTTATTATTTTACGTTACCTTTTACCTTAACCACGAAGCTCTTTGAAGGCTTAAATGATGGAATGTAGTGTGCAGGAATCTTAATAGTCTCATTCTTAGAGATATTTCTTGCAGTCTTCTCTGCTCTTTTCTTAACTACGAAACTTCCAAATCCTCTTAGGTAAACATTACTGCCCTCTACTACAGAAGACTTAATTGCATCCATAAATGCCTCAACCACTGTCTGAACAGCCACCTTCTCGATTCCGGTGTTTTTTGAGATTTCGTTTACGATATCTGCTTTTGTCATTTGATTAATTATTTAGTATTCAATAAATTATTCCAAAAACCTCATTTTTTCGGACTGCAAATATACGGCTTTTCCTTCAAAGAAAAAAAGATATGGCATTTTTTTAATAAAAATTTTAATCCGCTTAAAAATCTGTATCACACTAATTTCTTCTTTCAATTATTATTAATATATTCGCAAATGAAAATAATTAGGGCTTAATTTGTATACTTAATATATATTATGTAAATTGCAGCCGTAATTTAAACTCTTATATTATGGTTAACAAAGTAATTTTAATTGGAAATGTAGGTGCAGATCCTGAGGTAAGATTCTTAGAGGGAGGCACAGCCGTGGCGAATTTACGCCTTGCAACAACCGAGACATTCAACCGTAACGGTGAGAAGGTGGAACAGACTGAGTGGCATACCATCGTTTTGTGGCGAGGTCTTGCCGAGATCACTCAAAAGTACGTTAAGAAAGGAATGAAACTCTATATCGAGGGTCGATTAAGAACTCGACAATGGGAGGACAAAGACCACATCAAGAGGTACACAACAGAAATTTATGCCGACACCATGCAAATGCTCAGCAGAAGCGAGAGCACAACATCGCAACCTGCAGTTGCGCAGGCTCCGGCTACCTCTCAACCAGAGAAGATTGATATTGAAATTGACAATCAGGACGATTTACCATTTTAAGCAATGGAACCCATAGAGACATCGCTCATTACAGACATTATTTTTGGAATAATAATGCTTATACTTTTGGTTGGCTCTGCTACCTTCTCGGGTACAGAGACAGCCTACTTTGCATTATCTCCCAAACAGATTGAAAGCCTTAAAGAGAGTGGGCATAAATATTGTATCAAACTAATTGAACAACCTGAAAGATTATTGGCAACCATCTTAATTGCCAACAACTTTGCCAATGTAGGAATTGTTACAATCTCCTCGTACCTGGCAGCTCAAATATTTAAATTCGAGAATCAAGTTGTAGTATTTCTTCTTCAGGTTGTATTGGTAACATTCTTAATCCTCCTTTTCGGAGAGATATTACCAAAACTATTTGCAAATCGTGCCAGAATGACAATTGCCAGACTCACGGCAAAACCGATGTACGCTTTAATGATGATATTCACTCCATTCTCATCAATGCTTATCAAGTCTACCTCAATAATCAGCAATCGCCTAAAAAATAAACAGGCAATCTCAATGGACGAGGTTTCAAAAGCAATCGAGTTGACCGAGGAGAATGAGATTGATGAGGAGAAAGATATTTTAGAGGGTATTGTACGCTTCACATCAATAACCACATCGGATATATTTACTCCCCGTATTGATATTATTGCATTAGATAAAGAGTTGCCATTCAGCCAGGTAAAAGAGACAATAATGCAACATGGCTACTCACGAATGCCTATCTACGAAGAGAATTTAGACTCAATATGCGGAATTCTGTATGTAAAGGATCTACTTCCCTACCTTAAGGAGAACAATTCATTTAAATGGAATCAACTTGTGCGACCGGCCTATTTTGTTCCCGAGAACAAGAAGATTAACACCCTTTTAGAGGAGTTTCAGGAGAAGAAGGTTCACATGGCAATCGTGGTTGATGAATATGGAGGTACCACCGGCATTGTCACTATGGAGGACATTCTTGAAGAGATTATCGGAGAGATAAACGACGAGTACGACGAAACAGACTGCGAATACGTTAAAACAAAAAATAATGGCTATATCTTCAAAGCTACCACTCTACTTAACGATTTCTCAAAGATTATCGGCATTGAAGCTGACGAATTCGAGGAGGTATGTGGCGAAGCTGAAACATTGGCCGGACTAATTTTAGAGATAAAGGGCGAGATGCCACAGCAGGGTGAATCTGTAATATATGGTCATCACAAATTCACCGTAACTGAGGCAAATAACCGCCGTATCTCAAAAATAAAGTATGAACCGATCAATCAATCAACGAAGAGCCGTTAATATTATAAGGCAGTGAAACACCTGCCAATTTGCATATTGTAGGAAGAACGTCTATCATTCGGCAGGCGTTCTTCCCTATTTTATCCGCTCCGAAACCATAAAAGTAAATCGGAACAAATCTTCTTTTAGAGTAACGTAAATAAGAGTCCTCTACATCTTGTAAAACCGGTATCCACGAATGTTCCAGGGTAAATAAAACATCACCACTTCGTTTTGGATAGAAGCTATTAGCCACCATTGAAATAGCACCGCTATCCGATGCCACCACCAATAATTCCGATGCAGTAACCACCTTTGCAACTCCCTCGAAATCTGCTATAAAATCAGCCACACATCTCTGAAAATCAGCCAAATTCAATTTACTTTTCTGAATAAGCTCTCTATTCAGATACAGCTGTCCTGAATCATAGCCCGATATCCAATCACCCTGACCATACATCAATTTCAAATATGATTTCAACAGAGCAACGGCACGGTAAATACTAAAATAGTTTCCACGCATTTTGTGTTGAACCAAATCAACAGGAAGCATTTCACGTCCCTCAACAACTGTCAAAAACAGAGTATAATTACCGGGACCACATCGTTCATCCAATTCTGCCAATAATCTCTCGATGTTTTTGTCGAGGCGCATAACCAAATCCTTAAACTCCTTCGAGTTTATTGCATAATCGCGGTTCATGTAATCAAGTGAAGAGTATGAAAGCATAAGCAAATCGGTCTCTTTATCCATACCCAAACGTTCACGCCTTATCAACTCTAATGCACTTTCGGTTACAATATCATTTGCATATGGCACCGCAGTCAATACCTGATACCCTTGTTTGCTACTCTTTAACTGCTGAAGATCGTAATAGAAATCTGCACGAGCCTTAGCTGCAACGCGACTCATTGCATTGCGCTTATATTGCAACTCATTTGTCAATGGCATCCAACCTGAAAGCAATAAGGAATCCGCATTAATCTTTCTATTCAAGGAACCCAACCAGCTCGGTTGCTCTCCACAGAATAGCGAGGCTCGCATCTTACCGCTATTAACATCAAACCACAAAATATTATTGGCATAAGTACCACCAGCCATCACGGCCTCTTCCGGGTGCATAGCCACCGAATAAGCCTTTGAAAATGAATTACCCATCCTCAAATATGCCGATGCCGATAACATTCTCATATTTGTCGCAGCAGTATCGGAATCGATATTCTGACACATCTCCTTACGCATTCTATCATACCATCGATGCGCAATAATTCCATGCTCGGATGGATATGATCCGGTATAAATTGTTGCTTGATCAGTACCGGTTTGCGAATACATATATTCGTAATCTCCCCTTAACTCTTTAGAGTACTTTAACAGCCTGTTTAAACCTCCTGATCCCAATTCATACTCATAACTCTTTATCCACTCCGGATAAAATTGAGACAGTGTAATACCTACAACAATTTTAGGTCTTTCATTAGCATATATGGCATTACACATAAATAATACCATTACGACAAGTACAGCAACACCTCTTCTCATACTCTATAACTCCTCAATATATTCTATCTTTAATTTATCTTCATCTATATCAGCATCAACATAAATACTGACACCCTCAACAATATTTCCTCGCAAGATCTCCTCTGACAGCTCATCCTCAAAGTAGCGCTGAACCGCACGCTTCAGCGGACGTGCTCCATATTCAGGATTATACCCCTTCGTCGAAAGAAACTCATAAGCCCTGTCTGAAATGGAAACTCTACAACCATACTCCTCAAGTCTCTTGATAACATGACTCAGCTCTATCTTCACTATCTTATCTAAATCATCCTTGTCCAATGAATTGAAGAAGATTACATCATCAATACGATTCAAAAATTCCGGAGTAAAGGAATCTTTTAATGCCTTCTTTATCAATGCCTCTGAACGTTCACTGTTCAATTGTACAGAATCCCTTGTAAAACCTACCGCTCTGCCAAAATCCTTTATCTGTTTTGAACCCACATTCGAGGTCATTATTATAATTGTATTCTTGAAATCGACCACTCTGCCCAGACTATCTGTCAATCGACCATCATCCAAAAGTTGAAGCAAAATATTAAATACATCCGGATGAGCCTTCTCTATCTCATCGAGCAACAGCACACAGTACGGTTTGCGACGAACACGTTCGGTTAGCTGGCCTCCATCATCATGGCCCACATATCCAGGAGGAGCACCTACCATTCTGCTAACAGCAAACTTCTCCATATAC
>CAZMOG010000006.1:0-48255 GCA_964567845.1 uncultured Odoribacter sp.
CATTTTTTTGTATTGAAGAAAGAGGATTACCAAACATCTCGATAAATTGCGATTTCACCATTTCTTGGGTAGCGGTGAGAAGTTTCTTATATGATTCCTTAAGTCTATATGCAGCCCACAATTTATCTGCTAAAATACGCTGTTCTTCAATGGTGGGAAGAGTAAATTCTTGCACACGCAAATCCTTCCAGTTTATTGTTGGAGATAATCCACCTACAGATATACGAACAGCTCTTTCCATAAATTGGTCAGAACTAATAAAGAAAGGGAAGAAATCCTTATCTATAATTTCCTCATTAGGTCGAAGAACCATTCCATGAGCAGAGAATATGCCATCAAATGGTGCTATACCAACCTTTCGTTGATATGCACGACGTTTTCCAAACAACACATCACCCTTTTCCATTAAAAGTTTTTCGCCCGTAGGAGCAGCATCAGCTCCCCACCTTGTAACGTATAAGCAATCGCTATCAAGGTGCTCTAAACCGATATAAGTATCCTTATCCTCTTCGGTTGGTTTCTTTTTGGCTGTGCTATTAATAGCTATATCTTCAAATTTATATTGCATCGCCTAATAAACTAAGTAAGTTATCCATTTCACTCTTCATTACAATAGAGCCATTATTCCATTGACTATAAGCATCTTCAAAACCTAAAGTTTCGTTTGATGTTATATCATTGATAAAGACATACTTTTGAATTGATAAGTCGAATCCATTTTTCTTGATTTCTTCAAGGTCTACTACACGCTTAAAGGTTTCTATATCACCACTGGAATGATATGCATTTAAAATCTTATCAATATGATGCTTTTCTAAATAGCTTTCTGCATTTTTGCGAGTTACCTCATTCTTGGCGTTTACGAAGATGATTTTATCATTCAAATCTCCTCGTTTTTCATTGTTGCAAATAATGATACATGCCTCCATTGGGGCATTATAGAATAAGTTAGGACCTAACCCTATTATTGCTTCTATCCTGTTAGACAACACTAAGTTTGTTCGAACATTAGTTTCCTCTTTTCTAAACAAAACACCATGTGGTAATAGTATAGCACAACGTCCTTTTTGCTCATTCATAGAACAAACTATATGCTGTATAAATGCATAATCTGCACGACCTTGAGGTGGAGTTCCATATTTATTACGTCCCCATTTGTCGTTTTCAAATGATGCTCGATTCCATTCACTTATACTATAGGGAGGATTAGCCAACACAATATCAAACTTACGCAACCTGCTTCCGTCTACAAATGCAGGGTGTGCTAAGGTATCTTCACGAACAATAGAAAAGTCTTCTACACCATTCAGGTAAAGATTCATTCGAGCAATGGCGCTGGTGAGTGCATTAATCTCTTGGCCAAATACCTTTACACCTTGCCATGGTTCACCCTTTTTACGAAGAAAGTCCAAACATTTTACAAGCATACCACCCGAACCACAAGTAGGGTCATAGATACTTTCACCTGGACGTGGCTGAAGAATCTCTGCCATCAGATCCACAACGGTACGATTAGTATAAAACTCCTGTGCTGTGTTACCGGCATCGTCTGCAAACTTACCTACAAGATATTCGTAAGCCTGTCCCATCTCGTCGGCAGGGCATGCTTTAAGCGACAAATTGTATCGTGAAAAATCTTCTATCAATGAGGTAATGATATGGTCGGGCATCTTCGCCTTGTTGGTCCAGCCATCTTTAGGTCCAAAGATACCTTCCAAACCTCCAATCACACGACCATCAGCATGCTCGCCTGGATTAGCCTGCTCAATGGCGATAAAGGCTTCAACCAATCGCTGGCCAACATTCTCAGTACACTCACGCACATCACGCCAATGGGCACCATCGGGAATACGAATCACCAATTCTTGAGCTTGGGCATTGGCATACTCTATACCACCTTCGCAAACATAACCTTCAAACTGTTCATCGTACACATCAGAAATTCGTTTGAAGAATAGCAAAGGGAAAATGTATTCTTTGTAACCAGCAGCATCAATCTGACCACGAAGGCGAGTGGCTGCTCCCCAAAGGAACGATTTCAAGTCTTCCAATGAAATAGGCTCATCGGTATTTCTATAATATTTTACAGGTTGTTCCATAGGGTTATAAGTTTATCAGTTTTCTAAATTCTTCTTCACATCTCATTACCTCCTCGTATGCCGCCTTGAACTCAGCAAGCACTTCTGCATATGGGCGAATCTCTTCTTTGTGATATTCCACGTATTTATTGGGCGAAAGGTCATAATCCTTGGCTGCAATATCATCAAGAGTGACCACTTTAGAGAAGTCTTCTACATCTTCGTAGTTGATGTAAAGTTCGTATAAACGATTTACATCTTCTGGAGAAAGTATATTCTGTGCACGCTTAACAGTGAGAATTTTTGTGCCATCAATCATCAGTACTCGCGCACTATGTGCAGCCGGTTTCAAACGTCTTAATATCAAGAAACAAGGAGAAAGGCCTGTGCCATAGAAGAGTTTATCACCCAAGGTTACTACGGCTTCTACAAGGTCACTCTTTACCAACTTTTCACGTATGCGTCCCTCTTCATTGCCACGGAACAATACACCTTGGGGCATCACAACCGCCATACGGCCATTGCCTGATGCCATACTTTTCACCATGTGCTGAATCCAAGCATAGTCGCCACAAGAATCGCTAGGTGTTCCCCAAACATTGCGACCATATTTATCTGAAGACCATTCTACTGAACCCCATTTCTCAAGAGAGAAGGGCGGGTTAGCTATAACGCAATCGAATTTAGCGATCTCTCCATTCTGCAAAATCTTAGGTGAACGAAGTGTGTCGCCTTGCATGATATTAAAGTCACTGGCGCCATGCAGGAACAAATTCATCTTTGCAATGGCAGAGTTGACAACGTTCTTCTCCTGTCCGAATATGCTTCCACAACAAAGGCTTGAATGATTCATGTGCTGTACCGCTTCTATCAGCATACCGCCACTACCACATGCTGGGTCATAGACAGTTTCACCTGGTTTCGGATCGAGAATGCGTACAAGCAGGCTTACGACCGAACGAGGCGTATAGAACTCTCCAGCTTGAGCCTTACTGTCATCAGCAAATTTCTTCAACAATATCTCATATGCATCACCCATTAAATCAGCGGGATAATCATTGTTGCCCAATCTACGGGTGGATAGATGTTCTATCAAATCACGAATCTTGCCATCAGAAAGGTTTTTCTTATCGGTCCATTTCTGTGCGCTGAACATCGACAATACACCATATAGTGTATCAGGATTTGCTAACTCTATACCTCGCATGGCACCTACGATTGCTGCACCTAAATTCTCGGAACGGTCTCTAACATCAGACCAATGGCAGCCATCTGGAATTACAAAACGATGCTGTTCTGGCAAAGATGCATACTCCTCATCACCACCACTTTCTTCGAGTGCGGTTTGAGTCTCCTCATCATATACATCAGATATACGCTTAAAATAGAGTATAGGTGTTATATAATCTTTGAAGTTATCTTGACTCACAGGACCACGCAATATGTTGCATGCCTCAAACAGGAAGTTGTACAGATTCTGCACGCCTTCCATTTTAAGGGTTTTCTCGTCTTTGGGAACCAGAGATTCTTCTTTATTTTTCTTTTTTACCATAATATATTGCTATCATATGAAGATAGAGAACTATTTTGTAGAGTTAAGAAGCTCTTTTACATCTATATCGAGTACTCGAGCTATTTCTCGGAGTGTTGCCACATCGGGCTGGGATGTATTGGTACACCATTTAGAAATGGTTGCAGGGTTTTTACCTAAAACTTCTGCAAGCCATTTGCTAGTTTTCTTCTTTTCTACAAGAACTACTTTTATTCTATTCATGTCGTTCATGACGTAATTTTTATTGCTTTGAACGCAAAGATAATTAAAAGTCTATTAAAAAATCAGCAATTCCTATGGTAATTCTCTCTTAAAAAATGGATTTTTCCCTTATTTGTAAAAATCAAATCACCGCTACCACCACATTTCTTGGTGATAGCGGTCTTTGAAAAACTATCTAGCGCGCCCCTTATTCTGCTTTACGCTATATTTAACCATAATATATTTGACGGCATATCCACCAAAATATTCTGGCGAGCAGCTTCGACTTGATTAGCTATAAAAACACCGACGGGATAAACAAATCTCTTTGCTTATCCCGCCGCTATCAATTAAACTCTCAAAGGAGCTTAATACTCGTCTTCATTAAAAAAGAAGTCATCTTTACTTGGGTAATCGGGCCATAAATCCTCGATACTCTCGTAAATCTCCTCATCATCCTCGATATCCTGCAGATTCTCGATAACCTCTAACGGAGCACCGCTACGGCTTGCATAGTCAATCAACTCATCTTTACTTGCAGGCCATGGAGCATCCTCCAAATACGAAGCCAATTCCAATGTCCAATACATATATTTGCTCTTTTTTAATACATTAACATTCTGTTTTTTCGGGGCGCAAAATTACACTTTTAATTTTAACTTGCAACACTATTTACAATATTTATTATTCAATACCGCAAACAGACTTAAAAACGCAATACGAACAGCCTGTTTGTTCCTTAGAAACACCTACTTGGCCCTCCTCTCTGTACATATCGTAAATAACCTGTTTTACCCTCTCCATAAACTCCTCTTGCATGGGTTGTGTAAAACTCTCAATCAACTCATTTGCCATTTCGAACCGATAATCAAAATCGCTCTCTACATCGGTCATTTCGCGCAACAGATATACACCCGGAACCACCGACGCATAAGAGAGTCCGGCCTGTTTCATATATGCCATTGCATAAAACATTGTTTGGAAAGGAACCTTCTCATGCTTTTCACCTCCAATCTCAAACAGCGAATCCAACGATGCGAACTTACGCAAATCGCGACCTGTTTTATAATCAATAACACGATATGTACCATCCTCCAATTGATCAATACGGTCAACAATTCCACCTATATATATAATTGAGCCATCGCCCAATGTAAATGACATAACCACCCGTTCCTCAAGTTTCACTATTCGGAAGGGTGCCATTTTTTCCATATCATAACGCAGAACATCGCGCAAATACCTTTCAACGGTAATTCTGGCAATCATATTCTGACCGGAATTCAGACCATCAACAGCATTGGCAACCTTTCCGTCAGGGTCCATAATGTTGCAATAAGCCTGTTCCATTACTTTGTCGATATAGATAGAATCATTAAGTACATTATTAATCTTATCGGCCGTAATAAAGCCTTCGCCACTCTCCTTGCTTAGGCGCGAATAGACAATCTCGGCTGCACTATGCAGATAATTTCCAATTGTACGCACATCAAGTTCATCGCCAACACTGTCCGGTTCTTTTAACCCAAGAACATATTGTCGGAAGAAGTTCAAAGGGCAAACAATATAGGTCGATACGGCCGAGGGCGATAAAATTCCCTTATCAGAGTTTCTATACTTACTCTTCAACCTCTGCAACATGTCCGAGGTTCGCATAACCGTCTCTACACGTTTCTCAATACCCTGAAGTCGGTTTTGAAGCGACAACCACTCTATGGGTATATTAGATTCATATTTCAACTGCAAAATGAAACGGCTCATCTCCGAACCCATTCCATTACCCTTTCCGGAAACATAGACCAAAGTCGCATTTTTGGTTCTTTGCAACAGTCTGTAAAAATAGTAGGCAAACATTGCATCCTGATGCTCGGGCACGGGCATTCCGAATGCTCTGCGGAAACTAACGGGAATAAACGACGGAGCCACACCTACCTTTGGCATTATGCCCTCGTTCATTGATAAAAGAATAACATTCTTAAAATCAAGCATACGACTCTCCATCATTCCCATCAACTGCACCCCCTGCAACGGTTGACCTGAAAATGGTATAGAGACATAGTTCAACATCTTGTTCAAAAGGGTCATATAGAATTTTGCATCAGCCATGACCTGTTCATAAAGTTGCTCTTGAACAAACAGATTATCAAGACGTTGAATATAGGTGTAAAGTTTAAACAGCACCTCTCCATCCAACTCGCGCTCCTTTAGAAGTGGTTCAAGGAGCAACAATTGAACTATACTCTTTAACCAATCGGAAACGGAGCCACTGGGTTCTGAAAATATTGCTTTACATACGGGATGAAAGCTCAATTCATCCTTAGAGACCCTATACAGATTCTCCTTATTGATTTTTTCAATAAGTGACATACAGGCATCACGATTCACACTGCAAACAAGCGGATGCTGCAACAGTGCAAGCACCGGTTTATAGTACAAAGAACTACCGGAAACACCATAAACCAACAAAGTGTAAAGCTGTTCGACAAGAGCTATAACACTACTGCTTTTGGCAGGGAATCCCATTGTAATATTGATACTCTCAATTTCAGCAGGAAAGGAGTTTTTAGCAGGAATCAAAAGCGATTCATCGCACAAAACAACAGCAGTTTCTCGACCTGAATCGGCACTCAGAAGTTCAGGCAACAACTTTGTTTGCGATATTACATTTGGAACATCGATAACCTTGATTTTCAAATCATTCTCTCGACTCAAGCGATTAAAATGCTCTGCCCCCAAAGCATTCGGAAAACGCTTCAGATTATCACGCATATAGTATCCCGCCTCGTGATGAGGATTATTCAAATAGAGTGTATCATAATCCCAATAAAAAAGCGCCTGTCCGTTATCATCGTAGTGTTTAAAGATACTCTTTTCACACCTGTTCAGCGCATTAAAACCGACAAAGGCTATATGTTCCACCTGTGGCCACAACTCCTGCTCCACAAAGATACGCTGAGCCATTCCGGCGTATGCTTTACCCTGCTCCAACAAAAGAGCCTTAAACTCGGAATAGACTCCGCTTATATTATCCCACAAATCTTGAAACTCCTGAGTCTCACCACTCTTACTCTCAACTACAATATCGAAGAACCGTTTCAAGGCATTGCGCTGTTCACTGTCAAGATAGGTAAGCGAGGTATCGTCCATTGCCCTATACTTATCAACATTACCGAACAGATCGTGGGCATCGATAAGATATTTATCAACATCATCGAAATCGGCCAATAGCATTTTACCCCAATAGTAAAACTCGCCCAACTCCAGCTCAGGTTCAAAACGGCGGAAAATCTTGTAGAGTTTCACGACACTCTCAACCTCATCTACACGAACCAAATTGGTATATCTATCGACAAATTCATTGATAGTTACAATCTCGGGCATCCATATCGGACGCTCAGCCAACTTAGTAAGCTCCTCGGTCATAAAGAGAGCTGCACGTTTATTCGGAAAGACCATAACCAATCTTTCAAAACTCTTAACTCTGGCCAATAAATCCCTTGCAACCAACCCTAAAAATGTCTCCATAAAATCAAAAATATTTGTCGTTAGACAAAGATAGATAAAATAATTACTCTAAATTTGTAACAAACAAAAAATCTTTGTCATGATAAAAGATATAGTCAAAAGAAACAGAACATACCGACGTTTCGACAACTCTGTTGAAATAACACGCGAACAGGTCATTGAGTGGATCGACTGCGCACGCTACTGTGCATCGGCCAAAAATGCCCAACCAATGAAATACATAATTGTAACCAATTGCGAAGAGTGCGCAAAGCTTTACCGGGCATTGAAATGGGCCGCTTACCTGACCGAATGGGATGGACCGATTCCCGAGGAGCGCCCCACTGCATACATTCTGCAACTGCTCGACACCGACATCAGCACCAACCCACTATGCGACGACGGTCTGCAACTCCAGACAATAACAATGGCTGCCGTAGAGGATGAGTTTGGTGCCTGCATCTTCAAAAGCTTTAACAATGCAATGCTTCGCGAACAATTCAACCTGCCCGACCATCTGCAAATTCAATATGTAGTGGCATTCGGCAAACCGGTTGAAGAGGTTATCATTGAACCTATAAGTGGCGAGGACTACAAATATTGGCGCTCCGAGGATCAAAAGCACCATGTTCCAAAACGCCCTATTAACGAAATTGTATTGCCATGAAGATACTCTGCACCGAATTTTCGGCACAAGGAACTGTAAGTACAGTTACCGCCGGCGATGACATGCTATTGCGCATCAACCAGGACTTCTATGTACCCGAATTTGCGGAATACCTGAGCTGCGTTCCACAGGTCGTGGTTAAAATTGATAAGTTGGGGAAATATATATCCGAGCGTTTTGCAAGTCGCTACTACAACCAAATGGCGGCAGGAATCATTTTCCATGCCGATGCCTTAGAGGAGAAGATGCGCATCGAGGAGTTGCCCATTGCCCCATCATTCACATTCGAAGGGGCCGGTGCACTTGGCGAAATGCAGCCCTTCAAACCAAACGCTGAGTTGACCTTTAAAATCAATGGGCAGGAGATCTTCACTCAAAACATATCCGAGTTACCTATCACCATTGATAAGGGTGTGAGCGAGGCCTCAAAATACCACCTCATGAAAATTGGAGACCTTGTCTATAGTGGCAACAATCTGCGCTTCCCCATAAAGGTCGGCGACAAACTTGAATTGACTCTCAACGGTCACCCCCTCTTCTGCGAAATAAAGTAAAATCTAAGATATGGCATTACCCTACAAAGTAATGCCATAGTCATGTTTAATTTCATCCATTACAAAAGTACTCTCTAAGGACCCCAAATACTCTATTGTACCCAAAACGTTCAAAACAAACTCTTGATAATATCGCATATTGGGAGCATGAATCTTCAATAAATAATCAAACTTACCCGACACATTATAACACTCGGTAACCTGAGGTATATTTTGGATTATAGAGGCAAACTGATTTGCAATATCGAAATTCAAACTATTCATCTTAACATTACAAAACACCACAAAACCCTGATTCAATTTCTCCGCATCGACTACCGCTATATACTTTTTAATATATCCTCTTGTTTCAAGACGCTTTAAACGTTCATACACCGGCGACGAAGACAATTGCACCTCAGCTGCCAGCTCCTTAATTGTCAGTCGCGCATTCTGCTGCAAAGTACGCAAAATGGCCAAATCAATTTTATCAAGACTATCCATAAGTAAATTTTTCTGTTACACCCTTGTTAACAAATAAATTACAGACAATTTATCCTGCAACACAAGGCAAAAATAGAAATATTTTCTGACTTTTCAAATATTTTTGGAATTCCACACCACATACCCTTAACTTTGCAACATAAAAATCAACCAAAAATACTGAACTATGAAAAGAGAAAATCTACACTTTGAAACCCTCCAGCTACACGTTGGACAGGAGCAACCCGACCCTGCAACCGGAGCTCGTGCTGTTCCTATATACCAAACCACATCTTACGTTTTCAACAACTCTCAACACGCAGCAGACCGTTTTGGACTTCGCGATGCCGGCAATATATACGGCAGACTGACAAATTCCACGCAGTCAGTTCTTGAGGAGCGTATCGCAGCACTGGAAGGAGGTGTGGCAGGATTGGCTGTAGCATCGGGAGCAGCTGCAATAACATACGCCCTGCAAAACATTCTACGTACAGGCGACCACATAATAGCTGCCGATAATCTGTACGGTGGTACATACAATCTGATAACACACACATTGGCGAACTTTGGAATTAGTTACACAATTGTAAATATCAATAACCTCAATGAAATTAAAAAAGCCATCAAACCAAACACAAAGGCTATTTATGCTGAAACATTTGGAAATCCCAATTCAGAAATAATCAATGTTGAGGAGGTATCAAAAATTGCACATGACAACGACATTCCATTAATTATCGACAACACATTTGCAACCCCATTCCTATTCCGTCCCATTGAACACGGAGCAGACATAGTCATTCACTCTGCTACAAAATTTTTAGGCGGACATGGAACCTCATTAGGCGGAATAATTGTCGATTCCGGACGATTCAACTGGAAAGAAAAGGGGTATAAATTCCCAACCTTGACAAAACCGGATCCAAGTTATCATGGTGCAATATTTGCCGACATTGCGGGCGAGGCCGCATTTATAACACGTATCAGAGCCGTTCTACTACGAGACACCGGTGCAACCATTTCGCCATTCAATGCATTCATTCTGTTACAAGGGGTAGAAACTCTATCCCTCAGAATTGAGCGACATGTACAAAATGCCCTTAAGGTTGTTGACTACCTCTCAAAACACCCAAAGATTGAAAAGGTAAACCACCCCTCACTACCAACACACCCCAATCACAAACTTTATAGAAAATACTTTCCCAATGGAGCCGGTTCTATTTTTACATTCGAAATAAAAGGAGGTCGGAATGAAGCATGGAGATTTATTGACTCCTTGCAGATCTTCTCATTATTGGCCAATGTTGCAGATGTAAAGAGTCTGGTAATTCACCCTTACACCACCACACATTCGCAACTATCATGCGAAGAGCTTGAAAAACAGCGTATCACCCCATCGACAATAAGACTCTCTATTGGAACGGAACATATCGACGACATTATTGCCGATATTGCACAAGCTCTTGACAAGGTATAAAATTACTAACTACCCTGCTTTGTAAAGTAGATTCCCACTATTGGGTTATCATCCTCGTTCAAGGTGGCACAAATGGAGTTCAACTCCGGGTGCCCCTTGACATAATCATCATCGGCACACTCAAGCATATCCATTGGCTTTATAATTGCAACAAAACCATTACCCCATGTAGATTGAAATGAAAATGGCAAATAGGCTCTGTCGGTCTCGGCAAAGAAAGAGAGATTCGTTTTAGTTACATTGCCGGTATTCAAATCAACAACCACTCGATATTGATACTCACCATCAAAATAGTGGGCAAGTAGATGGGAATCACTTGTCATCATCATCAATACTCCTCTGGAATAGCCCTCGCTGCTCACCTTACGGAAAAATTGCAAATTATCCATACCGCACCACGAATTTAAAGTCTCCCTATCCAATCTCTTCCCGGATGAAGTAATCAGATATGCAGGCTCGAAAGTATATGGAGCAACATAACGATATATGGTATCGGAATAATCTACAGATAGATACGGCGTAATGGCCGACGAGAAATACAGTCCTGCCGCACTTCCCTGCAAAGATGAAAATTCAAACTCCTGCTTAACCCCACCTACAACCTCGAACGTGTTAAGATTAAGAACGGTAAAGTGATAATCAAAATCTTGATACAGATTATGCAAGGCAACTGCACAACTATCATTAACCATCTCAATCCCAATAAATGATTCGGAATAATCAAAGAGAGTAGAATCAGCTCCCCATGCGCTCTTCGCAACCCTCTCCCCCAAATTTATCTCCTGCAGAAACTCTCCATTGTAATTATACACTAAAAGATTATCCTGTCCAATGTTTACCAACACAATTTGATTTCGCAAAGAATCTACATAGAATGATTGGATATAATTATACTCCCCAACTCCTCTTCCCTGCGAACCTATCTGTCTCTTAAACTTACCATTTAGATCAAAGACCAAAATTCGAGTGTTGGTATTTTGAATAAAGATTAATGAATCGACAATCTCTATCTTGCTAATATTCTCTATCAAACTCTCATCTGTAGTCTCCAACGCTATAAAATGGCAACTATCGGGAAGATTATCGGGGAAGAGCAAATCGCGCTCCTCGACATCGGCCAAAACAATCTCTCTCAGCCCCTCCTGCAACACTGAAGAGCCTGTATTACCATTTGAACACCCAAAACCGACAATAGCTGTCAAGGTCAAAAAAAGGGCGATAAACGCCCTTGTATAACTTTTATTCAACATACTCCGATATCAGATTAACTATCGTCTCATTTCCGGCTATTATCGAAATGCCTCGATCAAAACGGAAAGGCTTAACCACTCCACCGGCCTCGCGAACAATCACCGAACCGGCACAGGCATCCCAAGGTTGCAGACACAACTCCCAATATCCGTCAAGCCAACCGGCAGCCACTCCGCACAAATCATATGCAGCCGCACCCATTCTTCGAAAACCTCGCAAATTAGGAAGAATACGCGCCACATTTGCTACATTATTGGCAGGATGTGTTCCCTTATCGTATGGGAAACCCGACGCAAGAATCGAGTGAGCCAAATCCCTCTTATCAGAGACATGAATAGGTGCACCATTATAGAAGGCACCACCCCCTTTAACTGCATAATACAACTCTTTTAGATAAGGAGCATATACAACGCCAAGAATACCCTCGCCTTTATACTCCAAACCTATAGAGACACAGAAAACCGGCAATCCCTGACTATAGTTATTTGTTCCATCCAATGGGTCAACAACCCAGCAATAGTCCGACTCCTTCATGTGCGAACCGGTCTCCTCGCCTAGAATCGAGTGTTCAGGATAAGTTTCGGAAATTGCCCTCAATAAATAGGCTTCACTCTCCTTATCCACGCGGGTAACCACATCATAGACCGACGATTTGGTATCGATTCCCAAATTTCCCTCACGGAATCCTTTCATGTGAATCTGTCCCACTACATTTGCCCACTCAACAGCATGAAGCAAAGCTCCATCTATATCAAACTTCTCCATCTTTCTAACTCCTAACTCTCTTACATTCTCTCAACCATCTCAATGCCAAGCATACCCATTGCACTCTTCAAAGCTTTAGCACAGTTGGCAGCAAGCAACAAGCGGAAATTACGCACATCTGCATTCTCCTCCTTAAGCATTGGGAAATCGTGGTAGAACTGGTTAAAGGCCTTAGCCAACTCATAGGCATAGTTTGCAATCACAGCAGGGCTATACTTATCACCGGCCTCCTTTACCACTGCAGGAAGCTTTGCCAAAGTCTTAATCAACTCCTGCTCCTTATCTGCAATAGCAATTGTAATATCTGCCTTTACGGGCGAGATTTCAACCTTTCTCAAAATTGACTTGATTCGGGCATACGAGTACTGAATGAACGGACCTGTATTTCCATTAAAGTCGATTGACTCCTTTGGGTTAAACAACATAGTCTTCTGTGGATCAACCTTCAAAATAAAGTACTTCAATCCTGCCAATCCAACACGACGGAATGTCTCGGCAGCTTCTGATTCTGAAAGTCCCTCTAACTTTCCTGCCTCCAAACTCATTTCACGAGCGGTAGCAATCACATCGTCCATCAAATCATCGGCATCGACAACGGTTCCCTCGCGGCTCTTCATCTTACCCTCGGGAAGCTCAACCATACCGTATGAAAGGTGGGTAATCTTCTCTGCCCAGTCGAATCCTAACTTACCACAGATAAGCTTCAACACCTGGAAATGGTAATTCTGCTCATTTCCCACGACATATATCTGCTCATCGGGATTAAACTCATTGAAACGATCCTCTGCTGTTCCAATATCCTGAGTCATGTACACCGATGTTCCATCGTCGCGAAGCAACAACTTATGATCCAAACCATCCGGTGTCAAATCGCACCACACGCTACCGGTCTCCTTCCGGTAAAGAACGCCATCGTTCAAACCCTTCAGAACAATATCCTTACCCTTCTTATATGTCTGCGACTCAAAATATGTCTTATCAAAGGTAACTCCCAAACGTGCATACGACTCATCGAATCCCTTAAGAACCCAACCGTTCATCATGCTCCAAAGCTCCATAACCTCGGGATCACCTGCCTCCCACTTGCGAAGCATCTCCTGAGCCTCAATCATGATTGGTGCATTTTTCTTAGCCGAATCCTCGTCCATTCCCTGCTCCATAAGCTCCTTAATCTGAGCCTTGTATGCCTTGTCAAATGCTACATAGTAATCTCCTACCAAATGGTCTCCCTTAATTCCTGTTGTCTCGGGAGTTGCGCCATTTGCAAAATGTTGCCATGCAACCATACTCTTACAAATATGCACTCCACGATCATTAACCAATGTAACCATCATCACATCGTGACCATTTGCCTTTTGAATCTCCGATACCGACCAACCCAAAAGGTTATTACGGATATGTCCCAAGTGCAAAGGCTTATTGGTATTAGGCGATGAATACTCAATCATAATCTTTCTGCCACTTGGTTCGGTTGCATAACCATACTTCTCCTCGGCATCAATTCCATTCAAAACGCCAACCCAATATGCAGACGAGATTTCAATATTCAAGAAACCCTTAACAACATTATAATCTTTAATCTCCTCGATTTTTTCCTTCAAATAATCACCTAAAATCTTACCGGTCTCCTCGGGCGATTTACGAGACAAGCGTGTAAATGGAAATACTACAACAGTCAAATCACCTGCAAACTCTTTACGAGTTGCCTGTAATTGTACATCTTTTTCCTCTATTTTAACTCCGAAACAAGCCTCAACAGCTTCGGAAACCTTTGCAGTTAATAATCCTTCGATTGTCATATTTTTTTCTTTTGTTCAAGCCACAAAATTAGCCATTTTTCTCTAATTTTGCGACGCATAAACGAAAATTTAAACCTAATAACGAACATTAACAATGAACCACCTAAACTTCAATTTCAAACCTAAGTTTTTTGAAACACTGAAGAGTTACAACAAAGAGACATTTGCTGCCGACGCAATGGCAGGTGTAATTGTCGGCATTGTTGCACTTCCACTTGCAATTGCTTTTGGAATTGCCTCGGGCGTTACACCGGAAAAGGGAATTATTACCGCCATCGTAGCAGGATTTATAATCTCGTTTCTTGGTGGAAGTAAAGTACAAATCGGAGGTCCTACCGGCGCCTTCATCATCATCATCTATGGTATAATTCAAGAGTACGGATTAGATGGTCTGATGATTGCCACCATACTTGCCGGAATCTTCCTAATTCTATTGGGAGTATTCAAACTTGGAACAATTGTAAAGTACATTCCCTATCCCATCATCGTAGGATTTACAAGTGGAATTGCATTGACAATCTTCACCACACAAGTAAAAGACCTTTTGGGTCTGACTCTACCGGAAGAGCCTGCCGACTTCATTGAAAAGTGGTGTGTATATGCCAAAAGTTTCCACACAATTGACTGGTGGTCTGCACTTGTAGGAGTACTGAGTGTCGTAATCATTGCCATAACTCCAAAATTTTCTAAAAAGATACCCGGCTCATTGGTTGCAATCATTGTAATGACAGTTGCCGTATTCCTATTGAAAAAATATTATGGTATAACCACAATTGAAACCATTGGTGACCGTTTCCAGATCAATTCAGAAATTCCCGACGCAGCCCTTCCTGCACTATCGTGGGAGAAGATACAGAATCTTATCTCACCGGCAATAACCATTGCAGTACTTGGTGCTATTGAATCTCTGCTTTCGGCAACCGTTGCAGACGGAATCATCGATGACAAACACGACTCAAACACCGAACTTATTGGACAAGGTGTAGCAAACATTGTAGCGCCAATATTCGGTGGTATTCCTGCCACAGGAGCCATTGCCCGTACAATGACAAATATCAACAATGGCGGAAAAACCCCAATTGCAGGAATCATTCATGCAGTAATATTACTATTGATTTTCCTATTCTTAATGCCACTTGCCCAATACATTCCAATGGCATGTTTAGCCGGAGTATTGGTAATTGTATCATACAATATGAGCGGATGGAGAACCTTTAAGCAACTCATGAAGAGTCCTAAATCAGACATTGCGGTATTGGTTACAACATTCATACTGACTGTAATTTTCGACTTGACAATCGCTATCGAGGTTGGATTGGTAATTGCCTGCTTCTTGTGTATGCGCAGAATGTCCGAAACTACAAATGTATCGGTAACAACCGAAAGTTTGAACCCCGACGACGAGAGCGACATGAAAATTACCCAAGAGAAGCTTTCTATTCCTACGGGAGTTGAGGTATATGAAATCAACGGTCCATACTTCTTTGGAATTGCCAATAAGTTCGAAGAGATAATGAGCAATCTTGGAAACAAACCCAAAGTTCGTGTCATCAGAATGCGTAAGGTTCCATTTATCGACTCAACCGGAGTTCACAACCTTACCACTCTTTGCGAAATGAGTAAAAAAGATCACATAAACATCATACTTTCCGGAGTTAACCCCAAAGTTCATGAGGTTCTAAAGAAGGCTAACTTCTACTCTATTTTAGGCGAGGCCAATATTTGCACCAATATCAATGATGCACTCATCCGCGCCGAACAGGTACTAAAAAACAATTAAAGAATAATCTCCCAAACAGCATATAGTTCAATGTCGGCACTAATATTCATAATTTGACCGTCACTATAAGAATCACCGTTGCCATCGGCTCGCGTATTCCAACCTGTTTGCCTATAACCTACTCGAACAAAACGGATTGGTGGTACAAGGGTACTATTGGTGGCTGTTACAATATTCTGGATGGCACTGGTTTTATCGGTGCCATCTTCTGTATAGAGACCTCCATTACCATGGAATGTAACTACTTTATGAGTAACATTACCTCCTTGCAACAACACCATGCCCAGCTCATTGGCTACATCGGCATTATCGACATAGGCAGAAACGGAATTATCTATAATTCTACCGCTATTGATATCCACATCGGCATTAGCTCCAATAACATACATACCACCACCGGCCAACAAGGCTCTATTGCCGGAAATATCCGGATTTGTCTCATTAACTACTCCCGAAACATAAGTTCCAACCTTTACATCGGCAACATTGCTGTTACCCTCCATATCCACACAAATTCCACCTCCATTACGATCGGCTGAATTACCCGCTATCTCTCCGGTGGCAACATTGACCGATACGGAAGAGTTCGATGAACTGATATACAATCCGCCTCCATTACCGCTATCTTCATTCTCGGAACCATACATTGCAGAGTTACGTGAAAGAACGGCATCTCCTGTCATTGAAAAACTACCATCACGGACACAAACTCCTCCGCCATTGCCGGCACGACAAAGATTATCGGTAATCTCGCCTCCCGAAATCTTCACGATACCTCCCTCCAAACACAAAGCTCCTCCGTCAATATCGGAATCGCAATTGGTTATATAGCCCGAAGACATTGTAAAGGTTGTACTTGCATCTCCATTGATATAGATTGCTCCACCCTTCTCGCCTGAACAGTTATTAATCCTACCTCCGAGAATTTCGCAATCTCCATACTCCATATAAACAGCTCCGCCATTATCTCGAATATGTGCATACTCCACATCATCGGTATTACTGTTACGAATCAATCCGTCATACATTTTAAATGACGGTTTTATTGCTGCTCCCTTCGACATTACAAACTGAGCCTGAATATCTCCACCCTCAATAACTATCTCTGCACTTCCAAGCATACCTGTAGCACTATTTGTCAAACCACCTCCAATTGAACCGGTACGAATAATCGGATTTCCGGTAATGGTAATCTTTGCAGTTCCTCCATTCACACCATCATTAACTCCTCCGGTTCCTCCACCAATTCCGGCTCCTGCAGGAATCTCAGCTCCAACATTACCTCCTTTGGCGCCACCAATTGCTGAGATACTTTTAGCTATTACCGTTCCCCCACTAATCACAACCTCGGCATCACCACCACTATTTGTTTTGCTACTACCTCCTCCGATAGCTGTACCAATTGCCGACAATGCATAGACATTTCCTCCGGAAATTTTGACATATCCTTTACTGCCTGCGCCTAAATTTGATCCGGCACCACCTATAGCCGCACTTGGAATATCCCAAGTATTGGCAAAGTTATAGGCATACACATTACCTCCCGATATCTCAATATCGCCAATACCCCCCGTCCCTTGGAAACCAATACCTCCACCAATGGCAGTTCCAGTTGTTGTAGCTACAGCGGTTATTACACCTCCTGAAATTCTGATTGTAGTGTGTCCGTTTCCTCCACCGCCAATCGCAGTACAATTCTCCGCCGCTGTAGAACCGGCATAAATCACTCCGCTATTGATATAAATACCATAGGCATTCTGTGTTGCTGTTGCATCATCTGCACCGATTACCGATGCCCAGTGGTTTGAATAGAAACCTTCGCCACCCTTATTTCCATCGGTCTTGGTATTGTAATCCACATCGGCTACAGTCAAGGAACCCTCGCCCTCGAAAACAATCTTTGATCCGTTATTGGTAGGATTCGAATAGTGCAAATTACCCAACCTGTTATCGCCCACAATTGTCAATACAAGCGATGATGGTGTTGAAGCGCCAACTGTCGGAATATATGCAATTCCACCTGTTGATCGTGAATTACTCTTGGTCTGAAATTTTGAAAAGATATTATCTATAGTCAAATTACAATCCAATGTACCCGATACATTAATCACGTTTAATGTTGAATCTCGGTGAACTGCCTTAACTGCTGCCGACCACCCAAGAATAACATCCTCGACAACGCTATTATTGGTAATGTAATCGCTCCAACGCATTCCATTATACATTACCTCGGAATAGACAGGCACTCTGCAGGTACCGCTTCCAATGGCACCGGGCCAACCGGTATTTAAATGGTTGGTCGAGGTCTGACTCTCCGACGACTGATAAACATAGTACATATTGGTCGATACGTGAGCTCCTTGAACTACTTGTGGGGTGGATGAACCACCTACATAAATGTAACCTGTGTATCCCGAAGGGGTTATATTGACACTTCCGGCTGCTAAATCAAAATAGATATATGAAGTGGTCGATTTCTCATAGAGTGTATAGGTAATCATCTTACCCCGCTCCCAAACCATTTCGGATATATCTACACTGATTGTAATATCTGAACCTCCGTTATTATATACCAAAACAACCTTGGCTCCTTCGGGCAACTCCTGAGGTATCATCATCAAAGTATTGGCGCCGGTGGCTATCAAATCGCCCTGATTAAACGAGGTCCCATCGGTGCCAAAACTGATTGTATAACTGCCACCACTGCCGGAAGAACTCCATTCACCTCCAAGAGAGTATACTCCTTTATTGTGAACACCGGTTACGGATACCGATTTGACCTTGCTGCAACTAAAACCCAACTTAAACTGTATGGCTGTCAACGCATGAGTAAAGGTCAAAGGTATTCCACTGCGAAAAGCACTCGATACTATAGTATCCGCTACTATAATATCCTGCTGTGATGAAACGGTGGATGGTACGGTATAACTCAAAGTGGGAACACCGGTCGCATCATAACCCAACGGGGAAACTCCGCCTGGAGGGGTATCGCCAAGACTCTTAGGTGAATAAGCATAAACGCGCAAACTATCCTTACCGACACTCTCGGAGCTACTCCAATATATGGGAGTTCCCTTACTGGTCAACTCATCGCCATCGAATTCATAGGCGCTGTTATTCATCAAAGACCAAACGGTATTGCTACTAACCCACTCTCCGGAATATAAAAAACCGAAAAGACCCGCATCATCGTCAAAATAGGTGGTTGGGACTCCACGAGAAGCATGCAAAGCCCAATCATCCACCTGCATACTATAGTTCAAACCACTACGGCTTGAACTACCATTTGAACCGGTGGGAGAAACTATTGAAGACAAAGAGGCTTTGAATGACAAAACAGTGCTCGCTTTGTCACTACCCATATCGGTCTCGTAATTATTGGTACAACCTACCAACAACAAAACCAAAAATCCCCAGAGTCCAAATCTCATCATATTAACCTTTTACTTTAAAATATCACTCTAAATACAAATTCTCATTTACACTATTCCATGCACTTAAAGTACAAACACCGGTAATAATATCAAACTTGTTAAAGTAGAGAGTCAAAATAAACAACCTTCCTGCCGGTTCTGTTATTGTATTACCGTAAATATCCTTTGGAATTGAAATTGTCACTGAACGAGGTGTAGGCTTAAACTCTGTAGCCACATTGACAGTAAAAGTTGTTGTCGGAGAACAGAACACATTTCCAACCTCCTGATTGGTAATCTTCAAGGCTGTAGGATTTGTATCATCAATCATATCGATACTTTTGCTACCGGTATAATTGATAACAGCGTTTTCTCCGCTTAACCCAATATTAACCTTACTTGCAGAAGAGATAGACAATTGTGTTATTTTACCCCATGATTCCAATACATCCTGATCAGTTGCACATACAATCACCTTTACCCACGATAAAATGTGATTATAATTTTGCGTTCCAAAGTGAGAATTCCATGATCCTGCAATCTGCGGGGCAAACATCAAATCTTCATTTCCAACAATATCACGACTTATGGCAGTACCACCATTACCATCATCCTCAATAGTCCAATCTGCTACAGGATATACCCCAACACAATAGACATTTTCATTTGTTGTTGGATAACGCAGAGTATTCAAAGCCACTCCGTTATATGGTTCCGGAATGGTCATCAAACCATTGGTATATTGTATGGTGGTATGACATGGCAAAAATGTTGGAGCCGCCGGAATTGTTGCATGGTGGTAATCGCCACTTGTCAATGAAAATAACAACTTGGCATCAAGTGGATTTTCCGAGGTAGGCACCTCTCCTCTATACTCGTTATCTTTTGCCGATACTACTGCACGTCCAACAGCAGAACTTTCAATATTTACCACTGCCGCCCTCAATGCAATATCATAGTCATTGACAACCTTGACATCATCATTAGAACATGCTGAAACAACAGTTGCCAACAAGACATATAATAGAACAAATTTTATTCTCATAATCAGCCCTTTAACGGTTATTCATCCAAAATCGCACTACCTATACCTCCGTTTTTCCACTCATTTATGGTAGTTGCAACTGTAATATCGTTACCAATATTGAACTTTAAAAAGATTGTAAACTGCTTCGCTCTGGTATTCAAATCATACCATGTATCTGCAGCACTCTTCAAATCCACATTAACAGTCATAAGAGTTCTGTTCGCTGTAACAATATCAATTACATACTCGGTAGTTCTTTCTCCGTATTTATCGTAATCACTTGCATCAACCGGAGCACAAAGTACATATCCAACCTCCTCTTTTTGACTATACGGGATTAATGCAGGAGTCGATGGGAAGACCTCATTGGTTCCGGGCTTAAAAAAATTCAAATTCTTATCTTCAGAATAGGTAAGATGGGTTGTAATGTTAAAATCAGTTCTTAAGTCCACATCAACCTTACTCTTACTTCTGATGGTAATGCTCTTTAACTCGCCCAACGCAATAGACACCTCTTCGCTTTCGGCTTGAATTTCAAGTTTTAACCATGTATTCAAATGCCTGAAATACAACAATGGACTATTCTCGTAATCGGTGTCATACACCCCGCTAACCTCGGAAGCAAACATCACATCTTGGCTACCATTGAATGTATAACTTGCAATATTCTTTGAGTCATTCACGCTCCACTCTCCTTGTGGATGAAATGCCACGAAATAGACTGGAATACTATTCTCTTTACTATAAACAGCCTTACTTAACAACTGAGGTGTGCTGTTCTGAAATTTTGCATCTGCATGTAGTGCAACACGCCCATCGGCACCACTGCCATCAACCCCATCCTCATGAGGATAATAATATCGTACCGTAGTTGCCCAAACATTTACATTAAGTGGATTATCGGTAGTAGGAGCCAACAACTCATACGGAACACGGGAACTTGTATTTGTCTCTATTCCGGCAGACAAATAGATATTTTCGGCAGTACCTCCTTTCACATCAATATCTGTCACATCGCTACTACATGCAACCATTAATAACGACACCACTCCGACTATATATATTATAACTCTTCTCATTTAATCAACTACAATTTCGTTTGGATAATCAATAAGTTCCCATGCCTCAACCATGACTTTAAACAATATCTCCTCTTTGTTATCGCCCAAGTCAAGGGTATAGGTATATTTATATCCCGGCAACCACTCTGTGATTGAAGGATTGGCTGTTATCAACTTAACACTCTCGGTATGATGATCATATTCATCCCACGAAAAATTAATATCGATAGAGATATCATCGACCGAGGTTTCACCCACAAGACTTTGTGGCATAACAAGATACGGGCCACCAATCTCTGCATCGAAGTTAATATCATCAGGAACCATCTTTTCAACCGAAATAATTCTGTCTCGTGTACCGGAACTGTTTACTACCCATGAGGAGTGGATAAAATCATTAAGATATGTATCCTTACTATTGGTATAAGTACCGCTATTGTATGCATTCTTAAAGGTAATGCTATGTATTTTCAAATCACGATGTGACTGCTTCAATCTTAAATATACTGCCGCCAACGGGTGAACAAACTTAATTCGGGTAACCTTATCCGGATCTCTATCCTGTGTAGCCTTTGACTGTCCCTTTCGGAATCCATAAATAAACTCGTTTACAACCTCACTATCGGTTGAAGTTTGTGGGATATTACATGTAAACGATGGACCGGCAAGATCGGAATAGTTATTTATAGTAACATAATCAGTCCCGGCGACCGACAAATCCCATGGCATATAGGTAAAGAAATTCAAATCGTTATTCTTCAACCAGTAGGCATGATAAATGTCATTCCCTTGACGGAAACGCCACTGAGTTGCATCGGCAAAGTACCAAACTCGGGCATCAATATACTTTGAATTGGTTCCATCGACATAGGCCTGAACGGTAAAATTTCCTCCACCTATACTCTCATCAATAATCGAGCTATTCCCTTCGAATATAGAAGCTCTTGACTGTGTCAACCCCTCAATCTTATCAACAGCAAATTGGATTTGGGTATCAACAACATTACCTTCATCAACCAAATTCTCTTTAGAACACCCTAAAAATGTGGTTGACAAAACTGCAATTATTCCAATAACTCTACCCTTTAACATTGCTATTCTATTTAAATTAGTCAATCACAATCTCTTCAAGGAATTTAACATCATCAATTCCTATTGAAAGAGTATATGTATAACTATTTCCTGCCTCCAAATCGGTGCGCAAAGGCACTGTTTTTAACTTCTGGGTAATTGTAGTACCTGAAGCTGTAGTATACTGATACTCAACAGTAACAAATGTATCCAACGATTGTGGTATTACCATCATATAGCTACCAATAGTTTCCGGCAGCTTGCCAATCTCTTGGGCTCCGCTAAAGAAATTCAATTCAGTCTGCTCTTTTTCCAACTGCCACTGCGGAGTTGAGAGCGATGCAAATCTGCCTTTATGACATAGATTATCAATGGAAATACTCTTTAGAATAATCGTTTCGGTATCCAACACTCTGTGTTTTACTCTAAAATCCACTCTACACAAAGCATGCTCAAACATAATTGGCACAACCCAGCCATTGTTTATTTTATGCTTATCTGCATTAGGCATGGTATAGAGCATATCTACCTGCTCTTTCTGTGTGTTAATTGAGAATGTCACACCCTCATCAACACTACAATCACATTTATCAGAATATGGCGAGAATGCCATAAATGTCAAATTCTCAAAAATAGTGGGCCAAAGAATTTGCTCATCAAAATTCCACAAAGTATCCTTAACCGTTTCACGCAGAGTTGTGTCGGTAATAAACACCTCATTACTATTTGCCTGAGTAATAGGAATAAACTCCTCGGCTGTAGCTGAGCTTGATGCCCATGTCACTCCCGAGGGTAAAACCCACGCCTTAACTCCTATACTCTGATATGTTGGGAAGCTCTGTATTTCATTATGCGACACATGCATATACATCTCAGGCTGGAACATCAAATCAAGATCGGGATTATAATCCTTCACATCATCGAATGTACAACCGCTCAAGATGAACGACATTAAAATATATAAAACTCCCCTTCTCATAACTTGGAACCTATGCGGGACACCCAAGCCCGCATAGATTAAAATTTAGATTATTGTTATTGATAACTTCCGTCACCGCTAACATTAACATCTGTATCTGTAGCCTTTGTCCACTCAAGAACCTCTGGTGCAAAATAGATCTCATCCAAACCAATAGAGATATGGTATGTGTATCTATAACCAGGCTCCCACTTTCCTGTCAAATCATTAATCTCAATCTCATACGTCTGATCAATTGCAGGAGTTGTAGAACCCGGAGAGTCAATCTGATACTCAATTACAAACTTAGCTCCGTCAGGTAATGTTTGTGGCAAAGCAATCACATCGGTTTGATTTGCTACTCCATTCATCACATAAGCTCCTGAAGTCAAAGTATATCCAGTATTATTATCATAATATACATACTCTACATCATTTGCACTTGGATTAGACCATGTTGGAGTTGCATTATATGTACCTGGAGTGGTTTCACTTACTTTCTCATCAAAATCACCTTTTGAGTAAACATCAATAATTGATATTTTTTTCAAAATGATATTTGTAGTATTCTCGGCTGTTGAACCATAATCAGCAGCCTTTTTTGCTGTAAACTGAATTGAAGAAAGAGCGTGAACAAAATCCAAGTCCACCTGATCATATGGAGTATTTGTATTGTCAGAAGATTTCTTCTTATTGTATGAACGTTGGCTGTACAATACATCAACATGTTTATCAGAAGTTTCTGCAACCTGAAAACCGGTTAACTTTAAACCTGTTTTATCATACCCAACATTTGTTGCATTTACATCGCTTGGAGAATAAGCCGCAAATGTCAAATATCCATTCTTTGGCCAATAGTAACGAGTATCAGGTCTCCAACCGTTAAATACATCATCATACGAAGCATTTGCTTTATCCATATACAACGAAGCGTCATCCCATCCGGCAAACTCTGCTGAATGCCATACTCCGTAAACGGTAATATCTTCTGTTGTTGGATAAGGATTTGTCAACTCACCATAATTTTCAGTTCTACTCTCAGAACCAACAACCGGAGTTGCAAATGTAATCTCACGCTCAGCCTGTGGAGCAGGATCATTCTCTGTACAACTTACAAGCGCTGCGCCTGCTACTGCTGCTAAGAAGAATAACTTTTTCATAGTTGTTTAAATTTAAGCATTAATATTTATTTGTTAATTGTTTTTCTAAATTTCAATATTGGTGTTTACATCACTCCACTCGTCAACAACCGGCTTAAAGCCCTCGCCTCCTGCCTGATTGGGCGGTTCCGGAATCTCTATCACATGATCCAATAGCAACCACTGCTTCTCAACAGCCTCTGTTGTCGAGAATGTTGAGGTTATGTTCAATGTCTCACTATGAGGTTCTCCATATATTGTTAAGAAGTCGAATGTAATCTCCAACTGGTTCTCAGCATCGGGTAACTTTCCAAAAGTACTGAATGTAGTGTAGATTGTTACAGCGCCATCGTCGCCCGCACGCGCAATTCCTGCTGCTCTACCATCCTCGGGCTGCAACTCGAAATATACGGTTACATTGTCATCGGTATCCATTCCGGAACCGTTTACCCAAGCTGAACCGGACATTCCTGAAAGCAAACCAACCGATGAAGTGGCATACTCCATTCCCTTTACCTTAACTTGCAAATAGTATGATTTTACAATACTCTTCGCAACAAAGTGCTCACCATCGTGATTTAACAATGTATCAACCTCTTCAACGTATGGAACATCAAGTTCTCCACAAGTTGCCGCGAAAAGATGATCGGGGTCATACACAATCTTCTCCTCTACATTCTCGCCTCTACTTGGGATTCTTGAACGCAAGTGCGATGCTATTTCATTGGTTGAAGCTTTTGCATCAATATAGTTGTTGTGATTATCTACATGAGTTGTTTCGGTATCGAAGTTATATACCATAAGGTTATATCTACCCGGATCTGCAACAATCCATCCCTCGTAGAAAAATCCTCTCTCGTCTTGTCCCATATCTCTCAGGAAACGAACCGCCTTCTCCTCGCCGGTTTCAGGGTCTGCAAGAATCAAACGAAGCACATCGGGACGATTGTATGTAGGTTTCACATACGATTCATTATAGAATCCCTGAGTTACATTGGGTAAGGCCTCATCAATGTACACACGAACATAGTGCGTATTGCACATGTCGAGAAGCGGTCTTCGCTCACAACCTGCGAATAGTACAACGGCTATAATCGTTAATATGTACATTAAACGTTTCATTATCTCTTACTCTTTATTCTAATTGGCAATACCAAACTGATTTCTGCTTTTGTCAAACCGAAATAGTTAAGGGTTCCCGCCTTGTTGTTATCCTTAATCAAGATATTATAATCCTCTGTCGGTATATAGTGTTGATAAGGAATCTTGGCATAACCCGCCGATGCACTGAACTCCAAGTTGAAGTATTTACCTATCGGCATTGAATAGCCATAACTTAAACCGGCACTCCAGAAATCAAATTGATAGCATCCGAAATCACGACCAATCTGAATATCACCCTTTCCTGTCCAACCATATAATCCCAGAAAGTGTCCTAACAATGCATCGCGCTGTTTACGATATGCATTTTCCGGAATATTTTTCTGTTTGAACCACCAACGGAACTCACCCCCACCCGTAAGCAACTCCACACAATACTTATTACTCTTGGGTTCCCACCATGGAGTGTGCTGTTGAAGTACAACCGAGAACTTCTTGGCAAAAGGAATCTCAATTGAGTAGTTCAACACGGTAAACGCATCGTAAAGCAAGTTGGTCTTTAATGCCAATATGGTTCGCATAGATTGAGGTTTATCAATAAATTGTACCGGCTCCAATACTGAGTCAATCTTCAGCTGAGAGGCCGAATCTGTTATCCAGGCAAATGGATCGACTGTCTCCATCCACACACAAATCCATGTTGCGGCACGCAACTCCGGCATGTAGTGGCGGAACATGTAATTCCAGGTATATCCATTATCAAGTTGTTGCAATCTCCACTTTCTTGTATCATTAGAGATTGTTTGGTCTTTCAATATTCTTAACACCGATTCACGATCATGCCTACCATAGTTGGCAGCAACCAACTCCGTCAACCCCTGCCAGTTCTCGGCCAATGGGCTGAGAATAATTTTATCGGCATTTAATTTCGAACTGTCAGGAGAGTTGGCTAACAAGAACGCTTTAGCACTCGCTCCGCGCTTTTCTGCAAGCTCAACATTGTGCTTGTAATTACCTTCAGGCGATGCCCATGAATAAATAACAATACTATCAACCCTTGGAGAATGCTGAAGATAGTATTTTATTCTATTTATATTTACATCATTATTAAGGTAATTCGGATTAATATTCGTACTATCGAACCTGTAGTAAATTGCGAAATATTCTGCAACTGCTTTAACACTACGCACCTGTCCGGTTGCTGTTCCTAAGCAACAGAAAAACGTTATTAAAATATAACTAAAAACTCTCATACGCTTCGGTGCAATCATCCAATTTTTGGTCATTTATAGAACCTGCATCGCAAATTTATATAATAAATTCTAAAAAATCATACGCATGAACCAAAAAGAATCACATATTTTACCCCCCCCCGTAAAATCTTTGCAAATATTTGATTATCAATACTTTGCAAAGCTCATAATTTCGTATTTTATTTTTTAGAATATTTAACACGGCAAAATTAAATATTCTTTATAAATTTACAATGAAAAGATAGAAGTTTTTTACATAATATTTTTATTGTTGAAAAATGAAGGATAAGATTGTATTTATAACCGGAGCATCAAGTGGAATAGGCGAGGCCTGTGCCAGAAAGTTTGCTGCAAACGGAGCAAAGGTAATCATCAATGCCCGCAACGCCACGAAGCTTAATGCCCTTAAGAAAGAGCTTGAGAATGAATACAATGCGCAAGTATTTGTATTACCATTCGATGTTCGCGACAGAGTGGCTGCCGCTAAATGCCTGGATTCCTTGCCCGAACACTGGAAAGGGATTGACTTACTGATAAATAATGCCGGTCTGGTTATCGGAGTCGACAAAGAGTACGAGGGAAACATGGATGAGTGGGACATTGTAATCGACACCAACATCAAAGCACTCCTCGGAATGACACGTTTGGTTGTACCGGGAATGGTTGAACGTGGACACGGACACATCATTAATATTGGTTCAATTGCGGGCGATGCCGCATATCCAGGAGGCAGTGTCTACTGTGCAACCAAGGCTGCAGTAAAGGCCCTTTCCGATGGCCTTCGCATGGATTTGGTACACACTCCTCTACGCGTAACCAACATCAAACCTGGACTTGTCGAGACAAACTTTTCGGTAATTCGCTTCCGTGGAGACAAAGAAAAGGCCGACAATGTATATAAAGGTATCCGCCCATTGACGGGAACCGATATTGCCGAGACTGTCTATTTTGCAGCATCGGTACCCGAGTATATGCAGATTGCCGAAATGCTGGTTCTTCCGGTACACCAGGCATCGGGCACAATTGTACACAAGGAGTTAAACTAAAAAACAACTAACTATGGAATTATGGCAAATATGGCTTGCAGTAGCCATTCTATTCATTGTCATTGAGATTTGCACAGCCGGATTTGCAATTGCATGCTTCTCGGTTGGAGCGCTTCTTGCACTTCTTTGCACACTGTTCGGATGGCCTTTATGGACCCAAATTCTGGGCTTTGCAATTGGAAGTACCCTGGCATTTATCTTTATCAGACCTATTGCAGTAAAGTACCTGCAACAAAAAACAACAGACCATAAAACCGGTGTGGATGCACTGATTGGACGCGAAGCACGCGTTTCGGAAACTATCATTGCAGACAACTACGGTCGTGTAGCTATCGATGGCGATGATTGGAAAGCAAAATCGAGCGATGGCAGTGAAATTCCTGCCGGCACAAAAGTTCAGATTGTATCAATTGAAAGTATAGTTCTAACAGTAAAAAAAGCATAACAATGGAAGGCACTTACATTTTATTGGCAGTGATAGTATTCTTCGTGATACTATTGGTTGCAAACGGAATCAAGATTATTCCACAATCAGAGACAAAGGTAATTGAGCGTTTGGGAAAGTTCCACAAGGTTCTTCCCGCAGGAATCAACATTATCTGGCCATTCTTCGATAAGCCTAAAATGATTGCTGTACGCAAGGTTTTAACCACAACCCACGGCATTCAGTACGCAAGAATCGTGTCATCGTCGGTTATTGATTTGCGTGAGCAGGTTTACGATTTCCCTAAACAGAACGTAATTACCAAAGATAACGTTCAGACCGAGATCAATGCACTGCTCTACTTCCAAATCGTTGACCCTGCAAAATCGGTTTACGAGATTGATAATCTTCCGAACGCTATAGAGAAGTTGACCCAAACCACACTTCGTAACGTGATTGGAGAGTTGGAGCTTGATGAGACTCTTACATCGCGTGACACAATCAACGCAAAACTTCGTGCAGTTTTGGACGATGCCACAAACAAGTGGGGAGTTAAGGTTAATCGTGTGGAGTTGCAGGATATTACTCCTCCTGAAACAGTGCGCGTTGCCATGGAGAAGCAGATGCAGGCAGAGCGTAACCGTCGTGCCGAGATTCTTAAGGCTGAGGGAGAAAAGACTGCAGCTATCCTGAAATCCGAGGGAGAAAAGACCTCGAAGATCAACGCTGCCGAGGCTGAGAAGCAATCATTGCTACTACAGGCCGAGGGAGAGTCGGGAGCAAAGGTTCTACAGGCCGAGGCCGAGGCTGAAGCAATTGCAAAGGTTGCTCAGGCCATTGCCAACACCAAAACCGATCCTGCAACCTACCTATTGGCCGTTAAGTATATTGAAACACTTCGCGACATTACCAGTGGCCAAAACAACAAGACCGTCTATATGCCATACGAGGCGAGCAGCGTTCTAAGCTCAATCGGAAGCATCAAAGACATCTTCAACAAACAGGCATAAAATCAAACTGCAACCATACAGTTGCACGATACACAAGGGGCTGACTAATCTCATTTTAGTCAGCCCCTTTCATAAATTTTCCGCCATCCACCTTGCCGTTATCGACAAGAAAACAGTAAAAATCCGATAATCTATACTCATAAGAGACACTAGCGGAAGCCGATTTTAGAGCTATAAAAAAGGGGCAGTTGACTGCCCCTAAAAATTTATCTATATCGGATTTAATTACAACCACTTAACAAGTGGGAAATCCATTCTGTGTACCAAAGCAGGGTGCTTAGGATAGATACGGATAGCCAACATCTGCTCTCCCGGTGCATCAGGAGTAACCTCGATGTGGTAAACAGCCTTACCGTCAGCCTGGCTAACTGCATTGAACTGATATGTTGCTTTAATATTCAACTTATCGTTCTCGCGCTCAGCGTAAACCAACTCAACGCCCAAATCGTTCATATCCAACTCACCAATCTCCAAAGTAACATCTGCGCTATAAGAGTTACCCAAAGCAATGCTCTGACTTGCCTTATCAGGGAAGCTGAATCCGGCTACCTCGATGTGCTCCCACTCCTGAGCAACCTTCTTCTTCCAATCAGCTACCTGCTTAGCCAACTCAAAGTTGTTAGCAATCATCTTATTGTAACGCTCACACAATGGATTGTAATATTGATTCTCGTAATCAATCAACATACGGTTGGTTGTAAAGTTAGAAGCAACCTTGGCAATTGTATTCTTAACGAAGCTTACCCAACTTGGAGAGATACCCTTCTCGTTCTTATCATAGAAACATGGAGCGATATCGTCCTCGATAATATTGTAAACTGTCTCAGAATCCAACTCATCCTGGAATCCCTGATTCTCGTAAGTTCTCTTCTCCTGCAACATCCATCCTGCATCCGGGCGGTAACCCTCTACCCACCATCCGTCAAGAACTGAGAAGTGCATAACTCCGTTCATTGCAGCCTTCTCTCCTGATGTACCTGAAGCCTCAAGTGGACGTGTAGGCATGTTCATCCAAACGTCAACTCCCTGTACCAAGTACTTGGCAAGGTCCATATCATAGTTAGGCAAGAACAAAATCTTACCGATGAACTGAGGATATTTAGAAATCTCAACGATTCTCTTAATCAAATCCTGACCAGCCTTATCTGCCGGGTGAGCCTTTCCTGCAAAGATGAACTGTACAGGACGCTCAGGATTATTTACAATCTCGTTCAAACGATCAAGGTTTCTAAACAACAAGTGTGCACGCTTGTATGTAGCGAAACGACGAGCAAATCCGATTGTCAATACATCCGGACGCAATGTCTCCTTAATCTTAACAATCTGACGAGGTGTAAAGTATGAGTTTGTAACTCCACTCTCCAACAACTCGATTACACGGTCAATAAGTCTCTTTCTAAGGCTTGTACGAATAGACATTACCTTCTCGTCAGAAACATTGTAAATTCCGTCGAAACAGCTCTTATCATAGTGGTGAGTTGGGAAATCTTTACCAAACTCCTTGTAGTAAATCTCCTTCCATGCAGCGTTTGTCCAAGTCTCGAAGTGAACTCCGTTGGTTACATAACCAATGTGGTTCTCGGCTGCTGTATAACCCGGCCACATGCACTTGAAGATATCCTGGCTAACCTTTCCGTGAAGCATTGATACTCCATTGATCTCCTGCGAGATATTAGCTGCCAAGAAACTCATTGAGAACTTCTCGCCACGGTCATAGCCATTCAACTTACCCAATCCCATGATCTGCTCCCAATTTACCTTCAATAGGTCTGTATAGTGCCACATGTAGGTTCTAAGCATATCCTCGTCGAAAGCGTCGTGTCCTGCTGGAACAGGAGTATGTGTAGTGAACAAAGATGAGCTTCTTACTACCTCCAATGCCTGATCAAAGGTCAAGTTGTCATCCTGAATGTAGTTCTTCATACGCTCAATTCCAATGAATGCAGCGTGTCCCTCATTACAATGGTATGTATCATTGTAGATACCCAACTTTCTCAAAGCCTGGATACCACCGCATCCCAAAAGCAACTCCTGCTTCAAACGATTCTCCCAGTCTCCACCATACAAGTGGTGAGTTACGCTCTGATCCTCCTTGATGTTATCACCGAAATCGGTATCCAACAAATACAACTCAACACGACCAACATCTACGCGCCAGATTCTTGCATACAATGTTCTTCCGGGGAATGGCAATGTAACCAAGATAAAGTTACCATTCTCATCAAGAACAGGCTGAGCAGCCAACTTCATGAAATCCTGTGCATCATAAACAGCCTCCTGGTCTCCTGCAGCAGATAGCTTCTGAGTAAAGTAACCGTATCTGTACAACAAACCAACTGCGTGCATCTTTGTATTCTTGTCACTAGCCTCTTTCAAGTAGTCACCGGCCAAAACTCCCAAACCTCCTGAATAGATCTTCAATGATGTGTGAAGAGCATACTCCATACTGAAGTATGAAACACCTCCTCCGGTTGCGTTTGGTTTCTCTGCCATATATGCCTTAAACTCTGCATATACCTTATCCAACATTGCCATGAACTTCTCATCAGCCTCAAGAGCTTTCAAACGGCTCATTGATACACTGTCAAGCATAGCAATTGGGTTATGGCCATACTTTTTCCATGCTTCGTAATCTACCATGCGGAACATCTCTCTAGCATCGTCGTTCCAGCACCACCAAAGATTCTTAGAAATCTCTTCCAAACCCTTCAACTTCTCGGGAATGTTACGGTGAACCATAACACTTACCCAAGTTGGGTTGTTAACTGTCAATTGTTTTTCCATATATGAACTTCTATCCTGCACTTGAATATTTAAATGGTTTAATCGGTTAATAGCTTTTTCAAGTGCCAATTCGTAAGCTTTTTTATAATGAACAACCAAGTTATCCCATAGGGCAATATTCGATACCTCCTTGGCATTCCGGCGAATCTCGCTTACCTGCTCAGGAGTCATCTTGGTATATGCCAAAATACTGTTAGCAATCTTGTTACTAACCTCTTGGTTGTTGTAATCATCACGCTTGATTACCTCAACTCCGGGATGATTCTCTTTACAATAATCGTTCACCCACAATCCGAAACCTGCCAATGTGGTAGTGATTGTAGGAACTGCAAAAGCAACACTCTCCATTGGAGTATAACCCCATGGCTCGTAGTATGAAGGGAATACGGTTAAATCCATTCCGATCAATACATCGTAATAGGGCAAATTAAACACTCCATCGTTACCCTGTAGGTAAGATGGTGCAAAGATTACCCTAACGTTGTCGTCGGGATTATTGTATAATCCTCTCTCTGCCATTTTGTTAAGAACAGCATCATATTGAGGATAGTTTAAGTAATGGGTCAAATTGTGAATTCCGCTCTGCTCGGGATTGTTGGGCCCTGCTTGATCACCCGGAACAAGTATGAATGCAACAACCTTGCGCTTTAGATCGGAATTGTTCTTCAACTCGCTCAATGCATCGATGAAGACATCAATACCCTTATTCTTAAACTCATATCTTCCGCCAATTCCAACAAATGCAGTATTGTCGTCAACCTCGGTTCCTAAAACATTGGTTGCGACACGCTTCAAACACTCTCTTGCTGTAGCATACTTGGCGTTGTACTCCTCCTGTGTTGCAGGGGTGAATCCCGGTTCAAATCCATTAGGAGTTACAATATCTACAGGCTTGCTTAAAAAGTGCGCGCACTCTACAGCAGTTATATCACTAACCGTTGTAAAGGCATCGGCATTTGTTGCAGCACACTTCTCCAATGACTGTTTTGCCACAACATTGAATCGATGTGCAATTTCATCGGGATTGTAGCTCTGCATATCTCCATACAATGGAAGATAGTTTCCTGCTACACAACGTCCCAATACCGTTGCGTGGGTTGTAAATACAGTTCCGATTTGTGGCATTGCACTACGCAAATACAACACTCCGGCACCGGTCATCCATTCATGGAAATGTGCAACCGCTCTTGTCTCCGATGTTGCGTGGAAACGCACAAAACTCTCGATTACTTTGGCAGAGGCATATCCGAATAGTGCCGACTCTATATAATCCCACTGTCCGCTCAAAGAATCCAACTTGAACTCTTCCCAGAAGTTGGCGAAGATTTCATTTCTTTGAGACATGAATGTTGAAAAATCAACAAGGATAACTATTGGGTTACCCTTGATATTCCAACGTCCAACTTTTACTCTTAAACCTATACTTTCAGCCTTGGCTTTCCATGCACGAAACAATCGTGGAACCTCGGTAAATTCCGGATTTGGAACCTCGGTGTTTCGCCATACGTCAGGGCCTATTAGGATATGGTTCGCACCATATTCCTTGACCATGTTTAAGGCTTTGGTGGAAACCACAGTGTGGATTCCACCAACCTTATTACAAACCTCCCAGCTTACTTCAAATAAATACGATGGTTGATTTTCGTTTTCCATAAATTAGTCTTCTGTTTCTACCTTCTTCTTTCTGGTAGCTCTTTTCTTAGGAGCACTCTCCTCTTTAATTGCATCCTTCTCCTTCTGGTTAACTCTTGCAATCAAATCACTCAAAACGTTCATGTAGTTCATGAATGCCTCGTATGGAGTGTCGTATGGAGAGAAATATTTATGAATACCACCATCTGCAAACATCTTTGTACACATGTAGTAGAAGTGGTCACTTGCCTGCAAGCAGTCAAAGTCACGCTGAATTGACTCATCCTTCAAAGCAGCTACTCTTGCCTTTATTTTATACAACTCCTCGAATGCCTCGTTCTGAAGCTCATTACCCAACCATGCTGTCAAGTCACGCTCCTCATCTGCCCAGCTGATTGCAAATGGTACATGCAATGGAGCAACAGGCTGATGCTTTTTAGCTGTCTCGGCAGGAGTCAAGAACTCGAACTGGTTTGTCTTCAAGATAGCCTCTGGCAAGTTGTACATGAAATCAAAGATACCTGAATCGGCTGGCTGGTGCTCACCGAAGGTCTCGTAATCCATGAACAAGTTTACAACCTCACCATCCTTTGCTGTGCTTGATAACCATGAAGCATATTTGTCTGCTGTCAATGGCCACTGATCCCATGCTCTGTCAGAGAAACGGAATGCAATATCATCGCTCAAACCATAGTTCTTAAGCAACAATTTCAACTTTGGATTGATAACGTTGGTGTAAACAAAGTTTGGACTCTTCCATCCCAAAATGTGACGAGCACCCTCGGTCAACATTGTTGTGAATCCCATCTTCGCTACCATATCACCAATCTCGTCAGAGTATACCAACTCAGTGTTTCTGAAGGTTACAGGCTTAACACCGAATACCTCCTTCATCAAGTCGTCGTGACGCTTAACCTGCTTCTTGAACTCGGTAGCATCGACCAATGATGCCAATGAGTGAGAATAGGTCTCTGACAAAATCTCTACACAACCTGTGTTTACCAATGCCTTGAAGCTCTCGATTACATCAGGAGCATACATACGGAACTGCTCGATTGCCATTCCGGAGATTGAGAATGCTACCTTGAATTGATTTCCATGTTTGGCAATCACATCCATCAATACCTTATTCATTGGCAAGTAGCAACGATCAGCTATCTTTCTTGTGAAAGAATAGTTTGCATACTCATCATAGTAGTCATGACTCTTTCCTATATCGAAAAAGTGATATTGACGTAGCCTGATTGGTTGATGCACCTGAAAGTACAAGCATAAAGTCTTCTTATCCATAATATTTTAATTTTAATTATTGTTATCCAATCAAATTCTCATAAATTCCCTTCAATTTGTATGCGGCATTCTCCCATTTCAAGGTATTTACCTCATCCAAACCATTTTTACCTGCAAACTGAGACAAAGCAGGATATGCCAACAAACCGTAAATTGCATCGGCCATTGCATCTACATCCCAATAGTCAACCTTAATGGCATGTTGCAATACCTCGGCAACTCCACTCTGCTTAGAGATGATGGTTGGCACTCCTGAACGCATAGCCTCGAGTGGAGAGATTCCAAACGGCTCAGATACACTGGGCATTACATACACATCACTGTGAGCGAACATCTTTTGTACGTTTGCTCCACGCAAGAATCCTGTGAAGTGGAATTTTGTAGCAATCTTCAACTGAGCAACACGACGGATTGAACTGTTCATCATATCTCCGCTACCAGCCATAACGAAACGTACATTTGGGAAACGCTTCAATACCTTGGCAGCAGCCTCGATAAAGTACTCAGGTCCCTTCTGGAATGTGATACGACCAAGGAAAGTTACAATCTTCTCAGAAACACCACGCTCAACCTCCATGCTTGAATAAGACTGGAAGTCAACAGCATTGTGAACTGTTATAACCTTGTTTGGATCAATTCCATAACGGTTGATTACTATATTTCTGGTCAAGTTACTTACGGTTACCACAGTATCGGCAGCCATCATACCCTGACGCTCCAAATTATATACAATTGAGTTTACGTTCTCACCACTACGGTCGAACTCGGTAGCGTGTACGTGTACCACCAATTTCTTACCTGATACCTTCTTCGCAGCAATTCCTGCAGCATAGGTCAACCAGTCGTGAGCATGGATAACATCGAACTCCTGCTGCTGAGCAATTGTAGCAGCAACAAGTGCATATCTTGCAACCTCCTCGTATAGATTGGCTCCATACTTTCCAGAGAATTGATATTTGTTTTTCCATGAAATTTTCTGACCCTCTTTCTCTCCGCGAACGCTTTGGTTTACCTCGTTCTCGAAGGTCTCGGGATCCATATAAGGACGCAAGTTTGAACCGATCTCAAGGAAATTAATGTTGTTCCAGTACTCATCCATTGTATTGAACTCGTACAATGCTTCAACATCACTCGCATTGATAATCTTTGCAGAACGCTGATCCTCATCACCGCTTGCCTTAGGCATCACGAAGAGTACCTCCACGCCCTGCTTGGCCAATCCTCTGGTCAAACCGAGACATGCAGTTCCCAATCCTCCTGCAATGTGAGGGGGGAACTCCCAACCGAACATTAGAACTCTTGGCTTCATAATTTTCAACTATTTATATTTTTCCTCAAAACGGTCATTATTTCTTACGACCATAATCAACAATCAATGCTTTCATACGCAAAACCTCGCCCACACTCCAAGCCTGTGAAATACATCCGTTTGGATTGTATGGTGGGTTTCCGTCGAATACCTCAGGCAATGAGCACAATCCGTAGTCGGTCATATCCTCCTGGAATCCTGCCATAATCTCTTTGGCTGTATCCAAGAATCTTGAACCGCGCAAACGGAACTGAGCCTCCATGTATGGACCAATCAACCATGGCCAAACTGTACCCTGGTGATATGCCAAGTCGCGAGAGGTTTGATCTCCACGATAGAATCCCTTATATAATGGGTTTCTTGGAGACAATGTTCTTAGACCCTTAGGTGTAAGCAAGTGTCTTTGAACAATGGCAATTACTGCCTGTTTCTGGTTATCAGAAAGTGGGCTGTACTCAAGTGAGCAGGCAAAAATCTGGTTTGGACGGATGAACATGTTCTTTCCGTTCTCGTCAACATAGTCTGCCAAATAGTACTCCTCCTCGTCCCAGAATGTCTTAACGAAACTATCCTTAACCAAGTCTGCAATGTGAGCCCAGTTCTTAACAAAGGTCATATCGCCATTAGCCTCGGCCAATTTCAATGTATAACAGATTGCGTTGTACCACAATGCGTTAACCTCAACAGCATATCCTCCACGCTGTGTTACAGGCTCACCATTTACAATGGCATCCATCCAAGTGTATGCCTTTCCAGGCTCCTTGGCCCAAATCAAGCCGTTCGGATGCATTCCAACATACTCACTGATTCCGTTTCTGAACGCAGTAAGAATCTGCTTCATGCACTTACCGTATGATTTCCATACCTCAGTATCGTTCTTCAAAACCTTGCCATACTCTTGAATAGCTTTAAAGTACCACATTGAAGAGTCAACTGAGTTATATGCACCTCCCATATTTGGGAACAAACCATCCTTCATACGCTTTGTCATGGTATCAAGAACAGCCTTACATACCGAAGTATCACGAACTGCAGTTGGAGTTCCATAGATTGTAATTCCCGGAAGAGATACGAATGTATCACGGCTCCAAGAACCGAACCATGGGTAACCTGCCATAATCTCGGTATTCTTACCCTGCTTTACAATGAACTGAGAAGCAGAATATCTCAAACAGTGGGTGGCATTGTCGCGAGGACTTCTCTCCTCAAGCAACTTCTGGAATTTAGATTTAAATCTGCTTGGAGTTGTTGCGTCGATTGATGCCGAGAATACCACACTCTCGCCCTTCTTAATCGGGAACTCGAAGTAACCTGGGCTATACAAATCCTCTTGGTAGTCGTAACCACGCTCCTTCTCCTGCAAATACTCAACATTGTAATACCAGTCAGGACTTGGAACAAACTCATTGGCTTTGTTCAACTGCATCTTCAACTGCGGGAAACCCTCATACATGCATGATGAAATTCCGTTGTCGATTGTCTGGTACTTTGTGTTTACATTCATATTTGCCTTTGACAAAGTATGAACATTTCTAAAGTTCAAGAAAGGTTTCAAACGAAGAGTTGTAGCCGAGTGCGCATCAAGCAAGGTATAACGAATCAACACCTGAGCCTCGTTGTGTACCAATACAATCTCTTTTTTCAAATGCACTCCACCTACACGGTATGTAACGGTATAGATAGGCTCATACTCGAAGTCAACTATGTACTTGTGTCCACGTGGCTCAAAGTTTCCCGGCCAACGATGTACAGCCAAATTAAACGGCTGGCCGTGCTGAATGACAGTCTCATCGAGTGAAGACAACAACACATGATTCTCGCCACCGAAGTTCTCGATAGGCAGAACCAACAAGCCATGATACTTACGAGTATTGCAACATACGATTGTCGATGAAAGGTAACCTCCTGCACGGTTAGTTGCTAGAAATTCCCTGTGCAAAGAGTACTCTAAGTTTACCAATTCATCTTTGTTAAAGTTCAAATAGGCCATTTTATATTTTATTTATGTTCTTTCTAATCAATCTTTTTCAAAACAATAGCCGTACGCGCCGGCAAATAGAGTGACAAAATATTCTTTCCGTACTTTGGCTGTGTCAAATAGTCCACTGAATCGTCAATCTCGCCGTTACCGTCAAACTCCTTTGATTCGGTATCCAACAAAACCTTGTACTTCCCGGGCTCCACACCAAACTCATAATCTGTGTATGAGGTGGTTGACGCAAAATTGAACGCAAAGGTACAATTTTTACGCTTAAAAATCAATATCTGTCTTTCTATGTCTCTTACAATGGGTTCCGGGGTTCCTTCAAGAATATCATTACCAGAAATAAGTTCGATCATTGCCTTATCGAATTTACCCAAATATTGATATTTCAATGTAGGGTCATCAACCAGATTCCACTGGCGACGTGCATGGTCGTATGACCAGTTGTTTCCCTCGCGTGGGAAGTCGATCCACTCCGGATGGCCCCACTCGTTACCCATAAAATTCAAATATCCGTTACCTGCAGTTGCAATTGTAAGCAAACGAATCATTTTATGCAGTGCCATTCCACGAGATACTATCAAATTGCCGCGGAACACAGACATTTGATCATACATCTCTTTGTCAAGCAAACGAAAAATCACTGTCTTATCGCCAACCATGGCCTGGTCGTGGCTCTCAACATAGCTGACAGTCTTCTCCTCCTTGCGCTTATTGGTCAACTCATAGAAAATATCACCTACATGCCAATCCTCATCGCGCTTATCCTCGATAAGTTTTATCCAGTAGTCGGGAACTCCCATACTCATTCTGTAGTCAAAACCAATACCTCCATCACTAAGTGGCGATGCTAATCCAGGCATACCGCTCATATCCTCGGCAATTGTGATTGCATCGGGATTAACCTGATGAATCAACTTGTTGGCCAACGACAAGTATGTGATAGCATCGGAATCCTGATTTCCATCATAATAGTACTTGTACTCGGTAAAGTCGCGTCCCAATCCATGATCCCAATACAACATACTTGTAATTCCATCAAAACGGAATCCGTCAAAGTGATACTCCTCAAGCCAATATTTGCAGTTTGATAACAAGAAGCTGATAACCTCATTTTTGCCGTAATTGAAGCAACGAGAGTTCCATAGCGAGTGGTTTCCACGCTCACCCTCGTAGAAGTATTGCGATAAATCACCGGCAAAATTGCTCAATCCCTCCTCCTCGTTCTTCACCGCATGACTATGAACCAAATCCAAAATCACTCTAATTCCATTTTTATGAGCCTCATTGATAAGCTTTTTCAGCTCCTCAGGTGTACCAAACCTTGAACTTACTCCAAAGAAATTACTTACCTGATAACCGAATGATCCGTAGTAGGGATGCTCCTGAATTCCCATCAACTGAATGGTGTTATATCCTGCCTCAACAATTCGTGGCAAAACATAGGCTCTGAACTCCTCAAAACTTGAAACTCGTTTCAACTCGGTACTCATTCCGATATGAGCCTCGTAAATCAACGGGTTTTTCAATTTCGGCAATTTTGTTTTGTTCCATTTGAATGGTTTAGGATTCCAAACCTGAGCGCAATAAATCTTTGTGTATTCGTCTTGTACCGCACGGATAACGTGACTTGGCAAACGGTGTCCCGCACCTCCGTTCCACTCTACCCACAAACGGTAAAGCATTCCATGTTGCAACGCATCCTTCGGCAAACGTATCTCCCAATTACCTCCTCCTATCGGATTCAAGGCATAACGAGCCTCGGTCTTGTACCAGTCATTAAACTCGCCTGTCAGGTAGATTGCAGTTGCATTCGGTGCCCACTCTCTGAAAACCCATCCATTCTCTTCGGCATGCAATCCGTAGTAGAGATGAGTGTTACAACAATCAGCCAAGGTTGTTTGGCCGTTTGTAAACTCTAACTCCTTCAGCACTACCTGTCTGTATCTATCAATCAAAACCCTTTCAAAAGGTTTCAAACCCGGATCGTTATCAATCAATCCGAGACTCAAATCTCCTATCTTCATGGCTTGCTTAAAATTTTTCATAAAAGTAGTGCAAACGTTAGCATTATCCAAATATTCCGCTTAAAAAATTTTAACAAAAATTCACTAAATCCATTCAGTTCATTTTCGGTCCAATTTTACACTACGAAATTACAACAAAATGAGATAGTTATAAAAAATATTATTAAATAAGTGCCAAATAATCGTGCGAAACGATTGCGATAATCGAAAATTCAAATTTTCAAACGTTTGAAACACTTTTTTCACAACATAACTTGTTGCATTTCAGAAAAACATTTCTCCCTGTAAAACGATTTCGAAAACTATCCCTACAACACAATCAGGGTAAAAATGCGTAAAATGCCCAAAATCATGATTCAATTTTCTATATTTGCACCCGAAAAACATAAACTTTTAGCGAACAAAATATAACCATGGAGAAAGTCATTTTAAGCACCGCATATTTCCCCCCTATTCAATACATTTCAAAAATTTTCAGAGCAGAAAAAATAGAGCTTGAAGTGATGGAAAATTTCAGTAAACAGAGCTATCGAAACAGGTGCGAAATAATGACCGCAAATGGTATTCTACCACTAACCGTTCCTGTTGACCACGCCAACAGTGGTTTGCCTATTAAAGAAATGAAAATCAACTATATAAAGCCGTGGCAAAGACTACACATAAAGGGCATAAAGACTGCTTATACTGCAGCTCCATACTTCGACTATTTTTTCGATGAAATTGCCCCGATTTTTGAAAGAAAAGACAAGTGGTTATTGGACCTGAACGAGGCCGCCTTGGAGACAATTCTGGAACTTTTAAAAATCAAAAAAAGCATTGTTGAAACTACCGATTTCATTAAAGAATATTCCACTGAAATTGCAGATTTCAGAAACGGTATCCACCCCAAACCTGCACACAGAATTCAGGATCCGGAATTCACTGCGATACCCTATCGTCAGGTCTTTTCAGACAAACAACCTTTTGCTCCAAATTTAAGCATTCTTGATCTTCTTTTTTGTAAAGGATACGATGCTAAAAAGTTTCTGTAGGGCAAAAAAATAGTCATACCTTTTATATATAGAGAGGAGCTATTTACTACTCCTACTTTGTATCATACTAACTGACAATAAGATACTTTTTACACAAAAAAAGTTGAATAAGTTTTGTTTGATTTTAAGAAAACATATAACTTTGCCTCTGTGAAAGTTTCCGAGTTGCATTGAAAAGAACAATTCAATGGCATAGGAATTAAAAGGGAATTCGGTGAGAATCCGAAACAGTACCTGCTGCTGTAAGTTCCATAATTCTGTTACAAAATGTCACTGGGAATACCGGGAAGGCGTAACAGAGGGAATAAGTCAGAAGACCTGCTTTACAACATAGATTTTATAACCTGCAGGATTACGGGTAAGAGATCAAAACAGCTTACTTCCGTAAACTGCCACAGTGAGTATACCCGGGAAGATATGTTTTGAGATTGACCGCATCCTGACCAAGGTTGCGGATTTTTAATTTTAAAACATATACAGTATGAAAAAGAAAGTAATTTTTTCAGCATTGTTAGTGGCAGGATCTCTACTACAAAGCTGTGAGTACGATGACCGGGAATTGTGGGACTCGGTTACAAATCTGGAGGAGAAAGTTGAATCACTTGAAAATTCGGTTCAGAGTATCAACACCAATATCTCTACCCTTCAGCAGTTGGTTAACGCCATGTCATCGGCAATAACCATTACAGCCGTAAATCCAACCCAGGATGGCTACGAGATTATCTTCTCAAATGGTAACAGAGCCGAGATTATCAACGGAAAAGATGGTATCAATGGTACTAACGGAATCAACGGTACAAATGCACCCGAGATTTCAGTAAAAGAGGTTGACGGAGAGTTATATTGGACTCTTGGCGGAGAATTTATTCAACATAACGGAACAAACGTTAAGGCATCGGCAACCGACGCTATTGCTCCACAAATCCGCATAAACGAGACAAGCAAAGAGTGGGAGACAAGTGTTGATAATGGCAATACCTGGGTATCTACAGGAGTTGTTGCCGAGGGTACACAAGGAGCTCCGGGAGCAAGCGGAGATTCATTCTTCCAGAATGTCAACATTGACGATCCCTATTTTATAACCTTTATTTTGCATGATAACAGCGAGATTAAAGTGGCACGCTACGACGAGAGTGCCCCAAGCTTCACTATTGAGAGTATTGATAACGGATTACAATTGGAAGTTGGAACAAGTACAACTCTAAACATTACAGAGAAGAATGTCAGCCAATACTCTATCTCAAAACCCGACGGCTGGACTGTTGAGTATCAAAGCAATAAATTGACAATTACATCTCCTGCAAAAGAGAATATATTCGCTGAGCGCCAGGGTGTTATTGCAATCACTCTTGTATCAGAAAGCAACAAGAGCCTTATTGTTAAAGTCAATGTAAGTGCATACGAACTACGCACATTGACTTTCGAGGACGAGGACTCTCAATTCAGCCAATATGATTTAAATTACTGCGGCAAAACCATTACAACATGGAGCGACCTAATTGCCGTTGACCAGTACATGGATCAGTTAATCTACGATATGAGCGGTTCTGAGCCATATTACTGGTATGACGAGGGAAACACCGAACTTACACACGCTTTCCCATATAACTACAACTCTTATGCTTTCTGGGGAGGTGGTAATGCCATTTCCAATTATGCAAGCCGCGATATTGAGACCTATGGCGATTACATGAGCCAACTTACCGTATATGGTGACGAGGGTGCAGGCGGACACAACGGTTCTGCACACTTCTGTGTACACTATGGATACATAGATAATTCTCAATACAATTATACCGAAGAGTTATCAACAATCACTTTCCACGATGGCGTTGCACGCGTTATTGACCACATGTGGGTAAACAACACAAATTACTGCCTTAACTGTTTCACCAACGGCAATGATTTGACCGCTACCATTGGTCCGAACGACAAAGCATGGGTTGTTGCAACCGGTTATAATGAAAATGACGAGGTTGTTGGCGAATCTATCTTCTATCTGGCTAACGGACCTGAGAATATCATTACCGAGTGGACCAAGTGGGATTTGTCAGAACTTGGCGCTGTTGTAAAGGTTGAATTCAATGCACTTGGAACCAGCGACAACGGATTTGGCTACTCACAACCTGCATACTTCGCTTACGACGATGTAGCTGTTCGATTCTAACATAAGACATAATTATATGTTCAAACAAATACATTCTATTATTTTTGCATTGGTAATTGCCTCGTCGTGTAATGTCGACGAGGTAATTACCGACTCTACTCCTAATCCTACAGAGCCACAACAACCTACTCAAAGCGAACCTCTTCCATCGCTTGCCATCCCGTATGTACACGTACAGGGCGCCGACAAACCGATAACCATGTTTTTAGGCGATACAATCACTTTTGTTGGCGAGGTTTCAGAGACAGGCCTTGAGACTCAGGTTGCATGGAATCTAAACAAAATATGGGTATCCAACACATTGACCTACAAATTTATACCCAAATCGGCAGGCGATTACAACATTGAGTTCTGCGCAAAAAACATTGACGGAGCCGACACAGCAAGATTGATTGTGACCGTTACCATTCCCAAAGAGATGTATAAGCGCGAAAAGAATGAACTTTCCAGCCCTTACTGGAATAGGGTTTACGAATACACCCCCGCTCCGGGACAATTTATCAACGAGACAAAAACAGGCGGCTTTACAGGCAATGAAATTGGAGCTATTGATGCTATCCAATATGCGGAGCAGCGTTTAAGCGAAAACAAATTCGTATCCCTTGGCGGATTCGGAGGCTATATTGTTGTCGGCTTTGACCACAGCATAGATAATATCGAGGGATACGATTTTGCAATAAACGGAAACTCATTTGGAGGTTCATCGGAACCCGGAATTGTTTGGGTTATGCAGGATGAGAATGGCGACGGTATGCCAAACGACACATGGATCGAACTAAAAGGTTCAGAGAGCGGAAAGGAGGAGACAATCCAAAATTATAGCGTGACATACTTTAAACCAACAGAACCAGGCCAACCGGTCATGTGGCAAGACAATCTTGGTAACGAAGGGCAGATTGACTACTTAAAGCAGTACCACTCTCAGGATTATTACTACCCTGCATGGATTGATAGCGACAGCTACACCTTAACAGGCACAAGATTGGAATCGCGCGCATACGACAAATCGGGCAATGGCACCTATTGGGTTCTACCCGAATATGATTGGGGCTATGTTGACAATTTCAGCCCTATCGACCGCTTGACAAATAGCGAAAACCCCGATGCCGACCCAAGTGCAAATCACTTTGACATACAGAATGCAGTTGATTCTGATGGCAAAGAGATTAAGTTGGAATATATTGATTTTATCAAGGTACAATGCGGAGTAAACAACAAGTGCGGTTGGATTGGTGAAAACTCGACCGAAGTATTCGGCTTCTCCGACTACTCTCTAATTCCTAATTCCTAATTTAAATGAAACCCCTCACCCTTATCACCCTTATCTTTACCCTATGCCATAGCTGCATGGAGTGGGAATATGGACTTGAAGAGGATTTCTTCTCGGTGGGTTCCGGTCTGTTCATAACGAACGAGGGCAATTTCCAATATGGTAATGCCACTTTATCGTTCTATAACCCGGAAACCAAACAGATCGACAACGAGATTTTCTATAGAGCCAATGCCATGAAATTGGGCGATGTTGCCCAATCCATGACTATTCGCGACTCTATTGGCTGGATTGTTGTAAATAACTCGCACGTTGTTTTTGCTATTAACATCAAGACCTTTAAAGAGGTGGGACGCATAACAAACCTAACCTCGCCCAGATATATGCACTTTATATCGGACACAAAGGCCTATATCACTCAGATTTGGGATAATAGAATTTTCATTGTCAACCCCACAACATTTGAAATTACAGGCCACATTGAGTGCCCCGGAATGACCATGGAGACAGGCTCTACAGAACAGATGGTGCAATACGGTAAATATGTATATGTAAACTGCTGGTCATACCAGAACAGAATTTTAAAGATCGATACAGAAACCGATCAGGTTGTAGATGAATTGACAGTAGGCATTCAACCTACATCGTTGGTTATGGATTGTAACAACAAGCTATGGAGCGTTACCGATGGGGGCTATGAAGGGAGTCCCTACGGTCACGAAGCGCCCTCGCTCTATTGCATAGATGCGGAAACTTTTACCATTGAAAAGGTTTTCAACTTTGAGTATGGCGATGCCCCATCGGAGGTGCAACTCAACGGGACACGAGACATGGTTTACTGGATAAACAACGACATTTGGGCAATGAGTGTCAACGCAACCTCGCTGCCACGCAAACCAATTATCGAACAGCGTGAAACCATCTATTACGGCTTGACGGTAAACCCGATAAACGGCGAAATTTACGTTGCCGATGCCATTGACTATCAACAACAAGGAAAAATTTACCGCTACTCAACCACAGGAGAGCTTATCGATGAATTTTATGTGGGAATAATTCCCGGAGCATTTTGCTGGAAATAGACAAAAAATGAAAAGGAGAAGAGTTTTGACACTGATTGCAGTTACCACACTGCTTGCAATGCCAACATTGGGACAAGAGTTCGGACAGGAGTATTCCATTCCCGAGGTAACTGTTATTGGACGGCCAATGAAAGAGATAGGCATACAGCAAACCCGTTTCGACTCGATTATGCTTAAAGAGAACATAGCCAACTCTATGGCCGACGTGCTGACATTCAACTCCTCGATATTTGTGAAAAACCACGGACGTGCCACCCTGTCAACGGTATCATTCCGAGGCACCTCGCCCTCGCACACACAGGTAACATGGAACGGCATGAAGGTCAACAGCCCCATGCTCGGCATGACCGATTTCTCAACCATTCCGGCCTACTTTATCGACGACGCCTCGTTGCTCCACGGAACATCGTCGGTTAACCAAAGCGGAGGCGGACTGGGCGGTGCCGTTCAGCTCTCAACCCAACCAGCCAATGCGCAAGGATTCGGCTTGCAATACATTCAGGGTGCAGGCTCGTTCAGAACCTTCGACGAATTTCTGCGACTTACATACGGAAACGAACGTTGGCAAGTATCGACAAGGGCTGTATATTCCTCTTCGCCCAATGACTACAAGTATGTAAACCATGACAAAAAGGTTGATGGACACTACCCTACGGAGCGCAATCGAAGCGGTTCTTTTAAAGATATGCACCTGCTACAAGAGGTTTACTACAACACTCTTCGCGGAGATAGATTCGGTTTCAATGCATGGTACACAAGTTCAAACCGCGAGTTAGCCATGCTTACTACCGACTATGGCGACGAGCAGGATTTCGACAACCGTCAGCGCGAACACACCTTCCGTAGCGTTCTGAGCTGGGATCACATTAGAAGTAACCGGAAAGTTGCAGCCAAGGCGGGTTACATTTATTCGTGGATAGCCTATGATTATAAGCGAGGCCTGGGCAATGGCATCATGGCGCACATGACGCGCTCCAGAAGCGATATAAACACCGTTTACGGCGATTTGAACGGAGAGTACTATTTAGGGAAGAGGTGGCTCTTTTCGGCCAACATAACCGCTCATCAGCACTTTGTAACCAGCAGAGACAAGAACATCATACTTCAAGAGGGCAATAAAGCCATTGTGGGCTACGAAAAGGGGAGAATCGAGTTATCGACCGCAGCATCGATTAAATACCGTCCAACCGAACGTATCGGCATTTCAGCAGTAATTCGCGAAGAGATGTTCGGAACCGAGTGGACCCCTGTAATTCCCGCCATGTTTCTCGATGCCGTTCTGTCGGAAAAGGGCAACATTGTGGCAAAGGGTTCAGTGTCGCGCAACTACCGCTTCCCAAGCCTTAACGACCTGTATTTTCTGCCTGGCGGCAATCCCGACCTGAAAAAAGAGAATGGCTGGACCTACGATGCCGGAGTATCATTTGCGTTCGGAAACAAAAAATACAAAGTGAGCGGTAGCGCAACCTGGTTCGACTCGCATATTAACGATTGGATTCTGTGGCTTCCCACAACCAAAGGCTTCTTCTCGCCACGAAACATTAAAAAGGTTCATTCATACGGCGTTGAACTACAAGCAAGCAGTGATTTTGTTGTTGCTCGGAAATGGCTGTTCGCACTTAACGGAACCTTCTCGTGGACCCCATCGATAAACGAAGGAGAACCTGTCTCTCCGGCAGACCAATCGGTAGGAAAACAGCTCCCTTACGTTCCCGAATACTCTGCTACATTTACGGGCAAGGTTTCATGGCGCAAGTGGTCGTTTCTGTATAAATGGTGTCACTACAGCGAGCGTTTCACAATGTCGAGCAACGACATTTCGCTCACCGGCAAACTGCCCAAATACTACATGAGCAACATTTCACTTGAAAAGATTTTAAACCTTAAACCAATGGATTTATCGGTTAAAGGCGTTGTCAACAACCTGTTCAACGAGGAGTACCTGTCTGTCCTGGCACGCCCCATGCCCGGCATCAACTTCGAGGTATTCATCGGCATCACTCCTAAGTGGTAAAAAAACACTCCCGATTGATTATTCTTCAGGAGTGTTATTTTCTTGCTGTAATCTGAATATCATTTTTTGACG
>CAZMOG010000007.1:0-46857 GCA_964567845.1 uncultured Odoribacter sp.
CTCTCTATTAAATAATTATGTTAACTTCTACCAACCACTTTTGGCAACGTTACCGCTAATAGCTTAACTTCTCAGTTTGCCGACAGAGTAGTGGGCAAGGCGAGCCTCGGCATATTGCTTGGTAATGGTATATTTCTTTTTGCGGGTCGATGGCAACTCGAACATCAAGTCATTCATAATCACCTCGCAAATAGAGCGCAAACCACGAGCACCAAGATTATACTCAACAGCTTTATCTACTATAAAATCGAAAACCTCCGGCTCAAAGGTAAGCTCAATGCCATCCATCTCGAAGAGCTTAATGAACTGGCGAATAATTGCATTCTTAGGTTCGGTTAGGATGCTTCTAAGAGTATCTCGACTTAATGGCTCTAAGTAGGTAAGAACCGGTAAACGGCCGATAATCTCGGGAATCAAGCCGAATGATTTTAGGTCTTGTGGGGCAATGTACTGCAACAGGTTGTTGCGGTCAATCTTTTCAACCTCGCGAACTGCGGTAAAACCTACAACCTGTGAATTCATGCGTGCAGCAATCTTCTTCTCAATGCCATCGAAAGCTCCTCCGCAGATAAACAGAATATTCTTGGTGTCAACTGCAATCATCTTCTGGTCGGGGTGTTTGCGTCCTCCTTGTGGTGGAACATTAACAATCGAGCCCTCCAAAAGTTTCAATAGACCCTGTTGTACGCCCTCGCCACTAACATCGCGAGTGATTGATGGGTTGTCGCCTTTACGGGCAATCTTGTCAATCTCGTCGATAAATACAATGCCTCGCTCGGCAGCCTTGACATCGTAGTCCGATGCTTGAAGCAGGCGTGTAAGGATCGACTCAATATCCTCGCCCACATATCCTGCCTCGGTAAGGACTGTTGCATCGACAATGGCGAATGGTACATTTAGCATTTTGGCAATGGTCTTCGCCAATAGGGTCTTTCCTGTTCCGGTGCGACCAACCATAATGATGTTCGATTTCTCAATCTCTACCTCATTATCGCCCTTCTCCTGCTTTATGCGTTTGTAGTGGTTGTAAACAGCAACGGCAAGGTGCTTTTTGGCCTCGTCCTGACCAACGGCGTATTGGTCCAGAAACTCCTTTATCTCGATGGGCTTCTTTATTTGAAGCTCTTTGGTTGCCTTTTGCTCCTCTTGTTCAATGGCCTCTTTTACAATCGAGTTTGCCTGCTCGGCACATTGGTCGCATATAAAACCGTTAATGCCTCCAATCAAAAGTGCAACATCTTTGCGCGAGCGTCCGCAGAACGAACATTTATCTGTCATCTTCATGGTCAACTCCTCTTACAAAATAATTCCGCTATCGGTTGTCTCAACCTTTTTATTCTCGCGAGTCAGAATGTTATCGATCATGCCGTATGCCTTTGCCTCGGCCGATGTCATCCAGTAGTCGCGGTCTGAATCTTTTTCAATCTGCTTGTAGCTCTTGCCGGTATGCTCTGAAAGGATTGTGTATAGCTCCTTTTTCAGTTTGCCAATTTCGCGTGCGGTAATCTCAATATCCGATGCCTGGCCCTGTGCACCACCAAGTGGTTGGTGAATCATGGTGCGTGAGTGCTTCAATGCAAAACGCTTCTCTTTTGCTCCGGCTGCCAATAGTACCGCTCCCATCGATGCCGCCATTCCGGTACAGATGGTTGATACATCGCAACTTATATATTGCATTGTATCATAGATTCCCAAGCCTGCATAGACAGACCCTCCGGGAGTGTTTAGGTATATTTGAATATCTCTTCCGGGGTCGGCTGTCTCTAAGAATAGAAGTTGTGCCATTACAATATTGGCAACGGTATCATCGATTGGAACTCCCAAAAATATGATTCTATCCATCATCAAGCGTGAAAATACATCCATGCTTGCTACATTCAAATTACGCTCCTCTATAATGGTAGGCGAGATGTAATTATCGGTTATAGATTGGTATCTGTGTAGATTTAAACTGCTTATGCCCATCTGTTTTTGGGCAAAGAGTTTGAACTCATCATTCATTTCCATAGTTGTTTTATTTAAATTTCCGCTTACAAAGGTACGAAAAATGGCATATTTACGATACTGATTAATTTTTTTTATTATTTTTGTGCTTTCAAAAGATTTGCGACTATGAATTTGTTAATGAATAACAATAGTATTATCTCTACTTCGGTCATGTCGGGCCGAACTATGTGTCGCACTATGATGACCCTTCGGGGGTAGGAGTAGTTTAGGCGAGTCTATGTGATTTGCGCTTGTGGATGCAGGCATTTATCGAGAGTTAAAATCAAAAAGTTTATTTCAAATCGTATATAAACCATTGGTGTGGTTTGCGATCACAATATAGAAGATTATGAAGGTATTGAAATTTGGAGGAACCTCGGTAGGTTCAATAGATAGTATATTAAGAGTTAAGCAGATTGTCGAGAGCCGAAAGGAGCCGGTAATTGTTGTGGTATCGGCTTTGGGCGGAGTTACCGATCAGTTGATTAAGGTTTCAAATATGGCTCTTGCAGGTGGCGATGACTATTTGACACTGCTTGGTGATATTATTTGTCGCCACGAGACAATGGTTAAGGCTGTTATCCCTGCCGGAGAGCAGCAGACAAAAGTTTGGAAACAGGTAAAATCATTGCTCGACGAGTTGTCTAACATTCTGCGCGGAGTTTCGTTGTTGCAGGATCTATCACCAAAGACTACCGATATTATTTTGAGCTATGGAGAGAGAGTTTCATCGATAATTGTTGCGGAGTTGATTGGTGCAAAACATTACGATGCACGCAATTTTATCAAGACCGAGGTTAAGCATAATAAGCGAGGGTTGGCTAAAAAGCTTACAGAGCAGCTTGTTTGCGATGTGTTCCGCAATGCTCCGGATTGTTGTTTGGTGCCCGGATTTATCTCTACCGACAAGGAGAGCGGTGTGATTACCAATCTTGGTCGTGGAGGTTCAGACTATACCGCTTCGGTTATTGCTGCAGCTCTTGAGGCAAGTGCATTGGAAATCTGGACCGATGTCGATGGCTTCATGACCGCCGATCCAAAGGTTATTCAGGATGCCTATACAATTGATCAATTGAGTTATGCCGAGGCAACCGAGTTGTGTAACTTTGGAGCAAAGGTTATCTATCCACCAACAATCTATCCTGTATGTTTGAAGAATATCCCAATTTGGGTAAAGAATACATTTAATCCCGAGGCTCGTGGAACTGTAATCAACAAAGAGAGCCACGGTGAGTCAGGGCAATTGATTAAGGGAATTTCATCGATCAACGATACCAGCCTTATCACTGTTCAAGGCTTGGGAATGGTTGGCGTAGTTGGAGTGAACTATCGAATTTTCAAGGCGTTGACAGAGCAGGGTATCAGTGTGTTTATGGTGTCGCAGGCCTCTTCAGAGAACAGCACAAGTATCGGTGTGAAGAATTCCGATGCCGAGGCGGCTTGCGAGGTGCTTGCCAACGAGTTCCATAAAGAGATTGAGCGAGGCGAGATTACCACAATCGCAGCCGAGAACAATTTGGCTACCATTGCAATTGTGGGCGAGCGCATGAAGCACTCTCCGGGATTGGCAGGAAAGTTGTTCGGTGCTTTGGGAAGAAACGGAATCAGTATTATTGCTGTTGCACAGGGAGCATCGGAAACTAATATTTCGTTTGTTGTTGAGTTGCAGGATTTGCGTAAGTCTTTGAATGTAATTCATGATGCCTTTTTCCTTTCGGAGTATCAGGAGATAAATCTGTTTATTTGCGGAATAGGAACCGTAGGAGGTAGTTTGATTAAACAGATTGCTCACCAGCAGGAGGAGTTGAAGAAGCAGTTCCGATTGAAGTTGAATGTTGTGGGTATAATGAATGGTCACTATGTAATGTTTGACAGAAACGGTTTGGAGCTTGATGGCTATCGTGAAAGACTTGTAGCCGAGGGTAAACCAAGCTCATTGCAGTTGATTCACGACGAGATTATCGGAATGAATATCTTTAATTCGGTATTTGTAGATTGTACTGCGAATGAGCATGTCTCAATGTTGTACAAGGATTTCCTAAGCAACAACATTTCGGTTGTTACTGCAAATAAGATTGCCGCATCGGGAAATTATGACAAGTACATGGAGTTGAAGTCAATTGCACGTCAGCGCGGAGTTAAATTCCTTTTTGAGACCAATGTGGGTGCAGGACTTCCAATTATCAATACAATTAATTCGTTGAAATCGAGCGGAGATAAGATTCTTAAGTTAGAGGCTGTTTTGTCGGGAACTTTGAACTTTATCTTCAATACAATTAGTGAAACAATCCCATTCAGCCAGACCGTTAAGATGGCTAAGGAGCAGGGTTATGCGGAGCCTGATCCACGTATCGATTTGTGTGGAAAGGATGTGATGCGTAAGCTTGTCATTCTGAGCCGTGAGGCGGGCTACACAATGGATATCGATGATATTGAGAAGCATCTGTTCCTGCCCGACTCATTCTTCGAGGGAACACTTGAGGAGTTCTGGCAGAATTTGCCCTCGCTCGATGCAGACTTCGAGGCAAAGCGCAAAGTGTTGGCAGAAAAGGGTATGTGTTGGCGTTTTGTGGCTAAACTCGAGGATGGCAAGGGAAGTGTAAGCCTTCAGGAGATTCCTGAGCACCACCCATTCTACGATTTGGAGGGAAGTAACAATATTATCTTGATAACGACCGAGCGATACAAAGAGTATCCAATGTTGATTCAGGGATACGGAGCAGGAGCAGAGGTTACAGCTGCAGGAGTTTTTGCTGATATTATCAGTATTGCCAACGTTCGATAGTTTTATGAAAACCATAGTAATTTTGGGCGATGGCATGGCCGACAGGTCATGCCCGTCTCTACATAATAAAACTTTACTGCAATATGCCCATACCCCCAATATGGATAAGTTGGCGAAGATGGGCAGAAGCGGGGAGTTGATAACCGTTGAACAGGGATTCCATCCCGGTAGCGAGGTTGCAAATATGGCGGTTCTTGGCTATGATTTGCCAACAGTCTATGAGGGACGAGGTGTCCTTGAGGCGGCAAGTATCGGTGTTGATTTGAAACCCGGCCAAATGGCCATGCGTTGCAATCTGGTCTGTATCGAGGGGGACATTCTTAAAAACCATTCGGCAGGCCACATAACAACTGCCGATGCAGACATTTTAATTAAATTTTTGGAGGAGAAGTTGGGGGGGAACGGAGTACATTTCTATACCGGCGTTTCGTACCGACACCTCTTGGTGGTGGACAATGCCGATAAGCGGATAGAGTGTGTACCTCCTCACGATGTTCCTTTGCAACCGTGGAGACCGCTTCTGGTTAGGGCTTTGGTTCCCGAGGCTCAACCGACTGCCGATTTGCTGAATGGTTTGATAGCAAAATCGCAGGAGTTGTTGGAGAATCACCCTTTGAATCAGGAAAGGGCATTGCAGGGCAAAGACAAAGCAAACTCTATTTGGCCATGGTCGGCAGGGTATCGACCCAAAATGGAACCGTTGTCAGCCAAATTCCCTCAAATCAAGAGGGGGGCAGTGATTACCGCTGTCGATTTGATTCGTGGCATTGGTAAATATGCAGGATTAGAGGTGATCGATGTTCCCGGAGCGACCGGACTTTATGATACCAACTATGAAAATAAGGTTCAGGCAGCTCTTGAAGCTCTGAGGAGTTCCGATTTTGTTTACCTTCACATTGAGGCGAGCGACGAGGCGGGACACGAGGGGGATATAGATCTGAAATTAAAGTGTATAGAGGATTTGGATTCAAGGGTTTTAGGGCTGATAATGGATCAGGTTTCAAATTGGAGTGAACCGGTGGCGATTGCGCTACTACCGGACCATCCAACTCCCTGTGATATAAGAACCCATACTGCCGATCCCGTGCCTTTTGTGATATATAAGCCGGGTAACGAGCCCGATAGCGTAACGGAGTATAACGAAATCAGTGCTCGGAACGGAGTTTACGGAGTGTTGCGTAAAGATCAATTTATTAATGAGTTAATGAGATAAAACCATGATATACTATAGTACCAACCATACAGCGGCCAATGCAACTCTTGAAGAGGTTGTTGTGCGAGGCCTCGCCCCTGATAACGGCTTGTATATGCCTGAGCATATCAAGCAGTTGCCACAGGAGTTTTTTGATGAACTGCCGAACTTGTCATTTCAGGAGCTTTCATACAGAGTTGCCGATGCCTTTTTCGGTCGGGATATCCCGGCTGAAACATTGAAGCAGATAGTCTATGATACCCTTGGTTTCGATGCTCCTGTCGTGAATGTGAATGGGGCAATCAATACTTTGGAGCTGTTTCATGGCCCGACCCTTGCATTTAAGGATGTGGGAGCACGATTTATGGCGCGCATGCTGGGCTATTTCATTAAGCGCGAGGGCAAAGAGCAGGTAAATGTTTTGGTTGCAACCTCGGGCGATACCGGTAGTGCGGTAGCGAACGGCTTTTTGGGAGTAGAGGGAATCCATGTATATGTTCTGTATCCGAAAGGTAAGGTGAGCGAGATTCAGGAGAAGCAATTTACAACTCTTGGCAAGAATATAACAGCAATCGAGATTGATGGAGTGTTTGATGATTGTCAGGCCCTGGTCAAGAGTGCGTTTCTGGATAGAGAGTTAAACGAGAAACTTGTATTGACCTCGGCAAATTCAATAAACGTTGCACGCTTCATGCCTCAGGCGTTCTATTACTTCTATGCTTACGGTCAGTTGCGTAAAGCCGGATGCACCGACGAGATTGTTGCCTGTGTTCCAAGTGGTAACTTTGGAAATATTACCGCCGGTCTGATTGCCAAGCGTATGGGGTTGCCAATAAAGCGTTTTGTTGCTGCAAATAACAGAAACGATGTATTCTTCAACTATTTGAAGAGTGGAGTTTATGCTCCTATGGCATCGGTTCAGACTATTGCAAATGCCATGGATGTGGGTGCTCCGAGCAACTTTGTCCGTATTCTGGATATGTATGGCAATGAGCACTCTGCAATATGTGCAGATATGGCTGCGTATCGTTATGATGACAATGAGATTCGCGATGCAATTAAAAGAGTCTTTGAGCAGACCGGTTATCTGCTTGACCCTCATGGCGCGTGCGGATATATGGCATTGGAGCAGGACTTGAAGAGTGGCGAGACGGGTTTCTTCCTGGAAACTGCCCACCCGGCAAAGTTTAAGGATGTTGTAGAGGGGGTTATCGGCACAGAGATAGAGATTCCTGCAAAGCTTAAGGCTTTTATGGCCGGTAGCAAGCAGAGCATTCCAATGAGTAAGGAGTTTGCCGATTTTAAAGAGTTTCTTATCTCCCGATAAGGCCAAAACAGGTTTTTGAAAACAATAACAACAAATGATATGAGAAGAGTTTTGACAATCTTGGTTGCAATTTTGGCTACTGTTCAGGTGGCTGTTGCGCAGTATCCAATCGAGAGTAATCAGGCGGTGGTTCCTTTGAAGGCTTTGTCTTTCGATTATGACGAGGTGCGCTTGTTGGATGGACCTTTCAAGAGTGCAATGGAGGTTAATCAGCAATGGTTGAAAGGTGCCGATGAGAAGCGTTTTCTGCACAACTTCCGAGTAACCGCAGGATTGAAAACCGATGCAACCGCATTCGAGGGGTGGGAAGCTTTGGATATTGAGTTGCGAGGCCACACTCTTGGACATTTACTGTCGGCATACGCACTTATGTATGCTACCACAGACGATGAGTTTTATAAGGAGAAGAGTGCGCGATTTGTGGCAGGATTGGCAGAGTGTCAGGAGGCTCTTGGCGAGAGTGGCTATTTGAGTGCCTTCCCTGAAAAACTTATCGATAGAGCAATTCAGGGCAAACAGGTTTGGGCTCCGTGGTACACTCTTCATAAAATATATCAGGGAATGTTGGATCAATATCTGATTTGCGGTAACGAGCAGGCTTTTCAGGTATTGATGAAAATGTGTGACTGGGCATACGGAAAGTTGAGTCCGCTAACCAAAGAGGAGTTGAACAGAATGTTGCTCAACGAGTTTGGCGGTATGGAGGAGACAATGTACAATGTCTATGCAGTTACAGGCGATAGCCGCCATAAGGATCTGGCATATATGTTCCGCGACTACAAGATTTTCAATCCGCTAATGGCCCGTCGTGATGAGTTGGGTGGAAATCATGCCAATACCCAGATTCCAAAGGCTATCGGAGAGGCACGTGGTTACGAGGTTACAGGCGATACAAGCGAGCAGGGGGTTGCAAAGTTCTTCTGGGAGACAGTGTTGAAAAACCATACATACGTTACTGGTGGTAACAGTGATAGTGAGTATTTTGGCGAGGCCGGAAAGTTAAGCACTCGTCTTGGTCAGAATACCACCGAGACCTGTAATACCTACAATATGTTGAAACTTACCCGCCATCTGTTTCTGTGGGAGGCCTCGCCCAAATATGCAGATTACTATGAGCGAGCACTGTTTAACCACATTTTGTCGTCGCAGGACCCTGTTACCGGAGGTGTTACCTATTTCCACACACTGCATCCGGGAAGTGCGAAGGATTTCAACCGTCCGTTCCACGACTTTACCTGTTGTTGCGGTACAGCATACGAGAGCCACTCTAAATATGGCGAGGCTATCTACTATAAGGGTGCCGATGAGAAGGGAGTGTATGTGAATCTCTTTATCGCGTCGGAGTTGAATTGGCAGGAGAAAGGATTCGGTTTGAAGCAGGAGACAAGTTTCCCCGATGTATCATCGACTAAGCTTACGGTAACTGCCGAGCAACCGACAAACCTGACAATCTATATGCGCTATCCGAAGTGGGCGGTTAGTGGAATTACCGTTAAGGTTAATGGCAAAAAGGTGGCTGTAAAGGGTAAGCCCGGAAGCTATGTTGCGATTAACAGAACCTGGAAGAGTGGCGATGTGATTGAATCGGAGATGCCAATGTCGCTTCATGCCGAGTACATGCCCGATAACAAGCAGATTGGAGCAATTCTGTACGGGCCAATTGTCCTGGCAGCCGAGCTTGGTAAGGAGCAGATTGACGAAACCTTCGGTGTGCCTGTATTTGTGAATGTTCCTAAGAAGTTGACAGACTGGATTAAGCCTGTCGAGGGTAAGCCAATGACCTTTAGGACTGTAGGAGTTGGCCGTCCAAATGAGGCTCTTTTGTCACCATTGTATAAGATTAACGACCAGCGTTACTCGGTATATTTTGACTTCTTTACCGAGGAGGATTGGACAAATAAGCAGGAGGAGTATAAGCGCAAGTTGGCCGAGGAGAAGGCTATTGCCGACAGAACCATTGACTGGATCGGTGTGGGAGAGTCGCAGTCGGAGCGAGATCACAATGTTGAGAGTATGGTGAGCTATATTTACCAGCAGGGTGGAAAGATGGGACGCGATGTGCGTATCGACGGTTATATCCGCTACGATGTAAAGGTAGATCCCAATGGTAAGAATGAGTTGATGTTGACCTATTGGGGTGGCGATACCGATGTGGATTACAGAATTTATATTGATGGTAAGGAGGCGCTGTATGTGAAGATGGTGGAGCTTGCACCTGCAGGACAGTTTGCAAACCATTTCTTCGAGTTGCCCCAGGAGTTGACTAAGGGTAAGGTGCGTGTTGAGTTGCGTTTTGTTCCAATTACCCGCTCTGCTCCAACATACGGAATCAGAATAGTTAGGAGTGAATAGTTAGGAGTTTGACATGGAGTATCAAGAGAGAGTAGAGAGGGCGGTGGTCCTGTTTAAGGAGGGGTATAACTGTTCACAAGCGGTTTGCGCAGCCTTTGCCGATATTTATGGCTTGACCTTTGAACAGGCTTTGAAGGTCTCTGCATCGTTTGGTGGCGGAATTGGCCGAATGAGAATGGTTTGCGGTGCTGCAAGCGGTATGTTTCTTTTGGCAGGTTTGGAGTGTGGATCTACCGACCCCAAAGATAATGACGCAAAGGGAGCAAATTATAAGGTGGTGCAGCAACTTGCAACCGAGTTCGCCAAGCGTAATGGTTCGTTGATTTGCGGAGAGTTGCTTGGTTTGGTTAAGCCGGGAGAGGGAGGTGCCGGAGCGTTGCTTAATCCAATCTATAGGGAGAGAATGGAGGAGCAGAAGCATAGACCAAATTATAGGAGGGCTTTGTTGAACCCCAATCCCGAGGCAAGAACCGAGGAGTATTATAAAAAACGCCCCTGTGCGAAGATGGTTGAAGAGGGGGCAAGAATCTTTGCCGAATACCTTCAGGGAAAATTGTAGTAGTGCATGGATAACTATTCCGACAAGGCAAAACTGCTGGCTGCCGATATTAGGGGTGGCGATGTCAAGGCGTTTGAACTCTTTTACAGATTGGAGTTCAATAACCTTGTGCACTTTGTGAATAGTTATGTACACAGCCTGGAGCTTGCCGAGGATTTGGCTCAGGAGACACTTTGTACGTTGTGGGAGAAACGCGACAGAATAGATAGTACTAACAACTTACGGGCATACGTATATAAAATTGCCCGAAATAAAACTATAAACAGTCTGAACTCCAAGGCGTTGTTTGCCGATCAGAAGCGGCGCATGGAGTTAAATGAAGAGATAACAGCTCTTGAAGATACCTCGCTCGATAATTTAATCGAGTCGCTTGAATTGGAGAAACTTATTCGGGAGGTGTGGAGTAATATTCCCGAGAGTGCCCGTGAAAGTTTTACGCTGAGCCGTGGAGAGGGGTTGACCAATAAGGAGATAGCCAAGATACGAGGATTAAGCACCAAGGCTATAGAGTATCATATCCACATTTCGCTCAATCTTTTCAGAAAAATGCTTAAAGACTTCTTTATGTTTTAGGGATAAATATTAATTCGTTGTATTATATATGATGAAGAACCTAAAAATGGAAGAGCGGAATAGAAGAGTTTTTGACTCAATGCCCAATACCCCCTATTTGGGTAAGTTGCCTCATTTCTCTAAAGGCGGTAGCGAGGTGTGGGGTGTAATTACAAGGGTAGCAGCAGTATTGTCGATACCTTTGGCCCTCTATTTTTTTATCACTTTGAATGCAAGCAAGAGTGGAGTTGTCACTGAAAAATTGCCCGAAGTTTCAAATAGAATCTATACTGTAGAGAATGGGGTAAAAGGCAAGGTAACCCTGCCCGATAGTACCGTTGTGTGGCTGAATTGTGGCACAACTCTGGCTCTGAGCAATGATTTCCACACAGAACGGCGGGTAACTCTTTCGGGCGAGGCCTATTTTGATGTAAAGGCAGATAAGCAGAATCCATTCTATATTAATACCGGTAAAGGAGTCACCGTTAAGGTAACAGGAACCGAGTTCAATCTGAGTTGTTATAATGACCAGAATGATGTAAAACTCTGTTTGTTGGAGGGCTCTGTTGAGTTACTCGACGGCAAGAAGACAATCTACAGAATGACAAAGCACGAAGAGGTTTCAATTCTGAATAGCAACGTTGCACCTACCAAGGCCGAGGCAGAGTTGAGGACTGCATGGATGCAAGGTCGTCTTATCTTTGATAATACCCCTATGGAAGAGGTAGTTAAAAGATTAGAGAAGTGGTATGGAGTGCAGATCAAGGTGGAGAGCAGCAAGATTTTTAAATCCTCGTTTACAGGAGATTTTCAGGCAGAATCAATAATTCAGGTATTGGAATTAATGAAGATTACCTCGGCAGTCAACTATACAATCGAGGGTAAAGAGGTACGTATCTTTTAATATCCCCTTTTTTTATTTAGGGTAAAGGCCGTTTTTCTTGTATTATAGAAAAATGGTGCTAATGAAATATTCTCAAAAATTCAGATTAATACTCATTGCTCTTGCACTTCTGTGTGGTAATCAGCTTGCTGCACAGAGTAAGAGCATTTCGGTCAACGCTCAGAATGTTGTTTTGGGCGAGGTCTTGAAGAGTATATCATCGCAAAGCGATTACAAGTTCGTCTATAACAACAATGTTATCGATGTTGATAAAAAGGTAACGGCAAAAGTAAGTGATACAGATATTGAATCAGTGCTTAATGCCATTTTGCAGGGTACAAATATTACCTATACAATCATCGATAAGCAGATTGCTCTCTCGCTTGATGCAAATAGTATTGTAAGTAGAGTTGATACGGTCGAGATAGAGTCTCGAACTGTTACAGGTAGAGTCATCGATAGTAATGCGGAGCCCTTGCCCGGAGCATCAATCTCTATAAATGGTGCTGCAATAGGGGCAATTACCGACATCGATGGGACCTATACAATCATTGTTCCCAATGACCCATCGACAACTCTCCACTTTAACTTTATGGGAATGAAACCGCAAGTTAAGGTGCTTGGCGAGAGTGATGTATGCAATGTAATGTTGGAGATGGATGATAAACATTTGGCTCAGGTTGTGGTTACCGGTTATCAGACCATTTCGCGTGAAAGATCGGCAGGCTCGTTTTCCAAGGTCGATGGTGCTGAGATTAAAGATCGAGGAAACGCTCATGGTGATATTTTAAAGGCTTTAGAGGGAACGGTTCCCGGTTTGAGTGTGAATACAACCGCCGAGGGAACCTCCTATATTATTCGTGGAATTACCTCTATCAATTCAAACCAAGAGCCTTTGTACATTGTGGATGGAGTGAAAATGACGCGTAGTCAGGTGAGTCGAATGGTAAATCCCAACGATGTTGAAAATGTAACCTTTCTAAAAGATGCCACTGCAGCATCAATCTGGGGTGCACAAGCCGCTAATGGAGTAATTGTCTTGACAACAAAAACGGGTTCTTCGCGTGGAGAGTTGAATATAGAGTACAATGGCTCTTTTACTTTTAAGGGTATGCCCGATTATGGCTATATGGATATGATGTCGAGTGCCGATTTTATAAAGGCGGCACAGGAGGTGTTCGATCCAGATACATATAGCTGGAAAGATATAAATAGTACCACCTTTGGAACCTCTGCAAATTTCCCTGTTATCTATCCTCACGAGGATGCAATGTACCGTTTCTATCTGGGTGAAATTTCGGCAGCTGAGTGTAACGACATTTTGGACAAGTTGAGCAGCAGTAATGGCCGAGATCAGTATGAGAAGTACTTTATGAGTAACTCATATCTTACCAACCACTCGCTTTCATTCTCAGGGGGAAGTGATAATAATAACTACTATTTATCGTTGGAGTACCAAAGAGAGCAGGGTTCATCGCAAAATATAGCCGACGAGTACAAGGTCTATATGCGAGATATGCTTGATATTACCAAATGGATGAAATTGGATTTGTCGCTTAATGCCTTCTATGCAAAGCAGACAAGCCATCTTACATCAAATCACGAATATGGGAATCATCTTACATCGTTGCCATACGCCATGTTCTTTGATGAAAACGGCAATGAACTTTCATATACAGGTTATCTGATGAATAGCGATTTACAGCAACAAGTAGAGACGGTTACCGGTTTTAGTTTGGACTACATGCCTGTATCAGATTGGCGTAAATCTTTAAACAAAACAAATACCTATAGCGTTCGTGCCAATGCAGGTTTGACAATTGATATTTTTGATGGTCTTTCGTACGAGGGCAGGTTCCAGTATATGGTAGATAATTCAAAAAGCGAGCAGTTCTATCCCGGAGATACGTACAAGGTTAGGCTTGATAGAGCATTTGCGACAGATAAGAATGGAGTTCAATATCTTCCATCGTCGGGAGGTTACTTTACAATGGGTAACTCTTATGGAACAGCTTATACCGTGCGTAATCAGTTGAGCTATGATAAATCTGTTGAGAAAAAACACTCTCACCATGTAACTGCTCTTGCAGGTTTTGAGCTGAATAGTAATAAGAACTCTTCGAACTCAACCTTTATGCGAGGCTACGATATGCAGACAATGCAACATATCTCTTACGATGATTACAACTTATCACAGACAGGAGTAAGAGATCCGTTACTACCAATGATTGCAGCCGCAACAACCAATCAGTTCGAGCCAAATAACTACGATCAGAGTGAAACGGAGTACCGTTTTGTTTCGCTATATGCAAACGGAGCTTATACACTGAATGACCGTTATTCGGTGAATGCCAGCATAAGAGTCGATCAGTCAAATCTGTTTGGCAGTGACCCAAGCGTGCAGTTCAAACCGATTTGGTCGGTTGGAGCTATCTGGAATATGGGACGCGAGAAGTTTATGGCATCGAAAGAGAAGATAGATCGTCTTAACTTGCGCTTGAGCTATGGTTTTGCAGGAAACTCACCGCGTCCTGGCGAAGGAGGTCCGTATGACATTCTTTCATCACTTTCCGATCCTCGTTTCAATGAATTCGGATTGGGATATGTTGTAACTACTCCTGCAAATGATAAACTTACATGGGAGAAGACACGCACATGGAACCTTGGAGTCGATTTTGCTCTGTTTGGAAATAGATTCGGAGGATCATTGGACCTTTATGATAAACACACAACAAACCTTCTGGCCCAAACTCCGGTCGATCCGACAACAGGTTTTACAACCGTATTATCGAATGTGGGAACATTGAACAATCGAGGAGTGGAGTTGTCATTAAACAGTTTGAACATCTCGACAGAGTCGTTTATGTGGAGTACTCTCTTTAACATTACATACAACCACAACAAACTTGTAAGTATGTATGTCTCTCCTCCCGACACTCCATCAAGTATGGTAGGATATGATTATTGGGAGGATTATCCATACGGAACAATATTTGGTTACCGATGGGCAGGGCTTGATCCGGTTGACGGAATGCCTCGTGTCTATGATTCACAAATGAATGCAGTCAGAAGTATTACGGACATCGATAATGCCTCGGCAGTTCCATTCCAGGGAACTACGATTCCCCCTTTGTTTGGCTCGTTTAGCAACACTTTAAAATATAAAGGGTTGGAGTTGTCGTTTATGTTTATCTTTAATGCAGGCCATAGGCTTAGAAACGATGTAAATACCCAATATACATACCGTTTGCAGGGAGAGTTGCATAACGATTTTGCAAAGCGTTGGAAAAAACCGGGCGATGAGCTAAAAACCAATGTTCCTGCCTACTTTAAGTTGAATAACACCTCGATCAATGAGTCGGATGTACTTGGATTGTATCAATATGCCGATGTCAATGTATTGAATGCGTCGTATGTCAAGTTGCGCGACATAGCACTTTCGTATCACTTCCCTAAAAACATCACATCGGCAATTCGAGCAGAAAATATGAGTGTACGCCTTCAGGCATCAAATCTATTCTTGATTGCCTTGAATGGCGAGGGCATTGATCCCGAGGCGTTCTATCTGTCGGGAGGAAGCCGTGGCGAGCGTTATAAGCCACACTTCACATTAGGTTTAAACATAGGATTCTAAGCGTATGAAGAGAAGTTTACGTATCACACTAATAATGGGCTTGATAATGCTTGCAAGTTGCGAGGATTATCTTGATGTAAAACCCCGTGGTTACGATGTTGCCGAGAAGGTAAGTCACTACGAAGGATTACTGTATGGAACCGAGACAATCATGCTGGACGAGGTCTTTCCATATATGAGTTTTGAGTGGGAGACAAATAGAGAGGCGTACGAGAATGTATATTCATTGATGGGGTCCGATGTAACCAATGCCTACAAATGGGAGGAGAATATCTTCCGCCCCGATGAGAATTGTGGTGAGTGGAACCACTTTGCCGGATTGCTCTATCCGATGAATGTTGTTGTAAACGGAGTTAATGATGCAGTCGATGGGACAGCTGAGTTGAAGAGAGCTCTATATGCCGAGGCAAGGGTCTTAAGAGCATATATGACCTTTATGATGGCACAGTTCTTTGGAGAGCCCTACAATGCTGCAAAGGCTGAAACCTCGCTCAGTGTACCTATAATTACAAAGGCTGCAACAGTGGGTAATGCTTTTACACGTCGCACAATGAAGGATGTTTACGATTTCATTATTACTGAAATGACTCAGGCAATCCCCGATATTCCAATAAGAAAAGAGCATCATCTGCGAGCATTTTCCGTAACTGCAAATGCTATGTTGGGTAGAGTGTATTGGACAATGGGCGATTATGAAAATGCGGTAAAATCACTTGGCGCAGCAATGGAGCAACTCTCATCGGCAGGGTGTGGATTGCTTGATTACAATGCAATGGAGGTAGAGGGTGAAATTGCCTATCCGGTAGATGATTTGCTAAATCCGGAATTGATATACAATGTAGAATCAATGTCGAATATCTGGTCATCAATGTATCCTTCGTACTATGGCTCGGTCCTGCTCTATTTAAAAAGAGATGTGTTGAAGAGCCATTACACAAAATCGGACCTTCGTTTATGTTTTATTTCGGGCTTGGAATCGGGAGTAACAGCCTACAAAAAATTTAACAATACCGATACATACTACATAAACCTTTCAAAGTTTGTGGGAAACATAGGAATAACGGTTCCTGATTTATACTTAATGTATAGTGAGTCACTTGCACGAATCGGGGAATATGATACAGCCCGTGCTCTATTGGAGGAGTTGCGTAAAACCAGAATCTCGGGTGATGATTACACTGTTGATGCTGCCGATGGCGATGACCTTATCAAATTCATTGTTGCCGAAAGGGTGCGTGAATTTGTAGGCTACGGTAATCTGTGGTTCGATATGCGCAGGTTATGGAACGATCCCCTTTTTGATTATCTGAAAGCGACGTACACCCATACCGATGGGGAGCAGACCTATACTCTTACCGAGGAGCGTTTGACCATGCAAATACCGCCACAAATAACAGCATGGCATCCTGAATATTGAGAACTAATAATAAACTAAAATTAATGAACTATGAAAAGATTTTTTTCAATGATGTGTTGTGCTTTGGCAGTTGCCTTTGCCTTCACTGCGTGTAGCGATGATGATACCAAAGTTACACCTGAGATTTCTGCAAGACCGACAGCAGTGACATTCTCTGCCGATGGAGAAGCCAAGAGCGTTGCAGTTACAAGTAATGTAAATGATTGGACATACGTGTGTCAGGCAGAGTGGTTGACATTGACCAAAGGTCAGGGAGAGTTGACAATTGCAGCCGAGGCTAACCCAACCCTTGAGCCACGTACGGCAACTATCACTTTGAATGCAGACGAGGCAACCTGTACAATCGAAGTTACCCAAGAGAAGGGCTCTAAGTACCCGGGTTATACAGAGCTTCCTATTGCCGAGGCAATATACATGGGAACTCTTTACCAAGTGTTTATGCCTGATTGCGAGGGTGGTGCAGCGGCAATTTATTTGACTTCTGAGGATGAGAGAGTTACCTTGGATATTGAGCTCTTTACAACTCCATTTGCAACCGAGGAGGAGTTGGTAATCGAGGCAGGTACATATAACTTGGGCGATTCATTTGCTGATTATCAAGGAATGGCATTGGCAGGAACTCCAATGACCTATATTGGTGGAGGTAGTTATGTTATCTCGGACGAAGAGGGCGATGAGGAGTTTATTGGTGGAACAATGGTTTCATTTACAACCGGCGATATTACCGAGAATGTTTACTGTGTAGAGGGAACCTTCTCTATTGCAGAGAATGAGGATGGAACATATCTTATCAAGACCGACTTCAAGGATGCTGAGGGTAACGAGTACAAATACTACTATGAGGGTGAGCTTGTTTATGATACCGAGGGTGCAATCTTCCCTAATGCAGAGCGTCCTGATCCATCATTGTTAGAGAGTGCGACAATTACCTATAATGGTGATAGTGGTTTTGGAACCACATCAATGAATTTGATGCTTACATCTGCAAGTGGTGCTATGACCAATATCCAATACTACATTCCTACAACTACATTCGAGGCTTTGACAGACTATAGCGCAATCTTGTCTACACCGGAAGAGGGAACAGAGGCAGGTGCTGCCAATACAATGGATAAAGGCTCTATGATGGAGCTTGAAGGTATGAGCTTCCCAATGGGTTCTTACATCATGTTCAGCTTTGGAGACTATTTTGTAGCCGACGGTTCATCAATGGTTATGATTACCAAGGACGAGGGCGCAGATACCTACACTATTATGGCTAATTTGAGCAATAGCGATGAAGAGAACTATTTGCTAATGGGCGAGGGAATGACAGTTGAGTGTTATGACGGAACTGCATACGAAGATGAAGAGTTGTAATTTTATTTTTGTACTCCTCCTGTCACTGCTATTTTCATGCAGTGACGGGAAGACTCGTTTCGAGGGAAAGATTATTGGCTACAAAGGAGAGATTTGTGGCTTCTTCTTTATGAATCCTGGTGAAGAGCCATTCGAGATTCAATTCCCCGTAAATGAAGATGGAACTTTTGCAGCAGAGTTGGATTTTAAACAATCTGAGTACGATGCTCGTCTCTTTATTGATAAATTTATGTTCTGTACAAGTATCGAGAAGGGTAAAAAGCATGTTGCCGAGTTCGATATTCGCGAAGAGGGTGTAGAGACCAACTTTAAGTTTACCGGCAAAATGGCTAAAGAGAATGCCTTTACCTGTGACTTTTGGAATAATTTCGGATTCCCATACGCATTCTTCGAGAAGGCTACTAATGTTGGTTCGTTTGAAGCATACAGTGGTTATATAAAGGGGTTGGTCGATGGTTATCGTAAGGCTATGGATGCAACCGGGAATAAGCCATTTATCGATTTCTACAAGGCGAAATTGGTTGAAAGAGAGTTGGTATATAGCTATTTGTATCCATACCTTTATCTAAGGGATAATGGAGTTATCCCTGCCGATGCAGCGTATGATCAATTTATAGCCCAGAATAAGTTGGCTGAATATAGCGATGAGGAGTTTACCGGCATTATGAGTATGCTTATCTCTTGCGTTGCAACAATGGATGTTGATATGCTTCAAATGATGAAGATTGCAGAGAAGACAACTGCCAATGAGGACTGGAATAGTTATCTTATGACTTCATTGTTGATGAGTAGATTGAAACTTTTGGGACCAAATGGTCTTGATGAGGCATACAAATACTATCGTACCGTTGTTACCAATGAGAATTATATAAATCAGATTGCCCCGGATTATGAGGCTGCAAGTAAATTGGCTATCGGTGCTTTCGCTCCTGAAATTGAGTTTGTTGATGCAAATGGCAAGAAGTTTAAACTTGCAGATTTGAAGGGTAGAGCATTGTATATCGATTTCTGGGCTTCATGGTGTGGACCTTGTCGCGAGGAGATTCCCCATTTGGCAAAGCTTGTAGAGGAGGTAGGAGTTAATGACCCCGATGTTCTTTGCATAAGTATCTCAATTGATGATACTGAGGCTCCATGGAAGAAGCTTATTGAGAAGGATAAGCCGGCATGGCCTCAATATCTTGCAACCGAGGCCGGACAAAAGAGTATTGCCGAGGATTATCAAATCAGCGGAATTCCACGTTTTATTCTTATCGACAAGAAGGGTAAGATTATCACAGTAAATGCTCCGCGTCCATCGCAATTGGACAAAGCATCGCTCAAAGCTTTGCTTAAATAACAGTTGAGTAAACGACAACACAACGCCCTGAGTTCGAGCTTATCGATTCAGGGCGTTTTTATAGTATTCTCAAACTTGTAATTAGCGTGCTACAATCAGTACTTCGTTTGAATGTTTTGTGCTCAATACATATTTAATATCCCCACTCTGATATATTCTAACCTTTTTCCCAATCTTTTCCAGTATCTTAACTAATTCGTCAATGGTTGGGATTCCATTTGAACGATATGATATAGCCATGGTTGAGTTCTGGAATTGTGAGAATAGTCGCTCGAATGCTTGATGAATTGAGCCTGAATCATTCCAAACATTCTGTTGGCGAAATAGTCTTAAATGTTTACTCTTGTGATCTATACGATTTTCCCAATTGTCGTAATCTACAAGTCCGTTCAAAAAATGATAGAAGTCAGCATAATCCACACCAATGCCTTTTTCATTCAAATATGGAGTATCAATATATACAAAATCATAGATTGGTTCTACATCAAAAATATTTCGATTAATAGAACGGCAGACCTTGCCATTGTCAAAAACAGCATTATTCGCCTCCCTGACAAATTTGCGGAAGTGAATCTCAAATGGGGTGTCCCAGGTTTTCTTGTTCCCAAAACTCCGTTCCACCTCCTGTAACCTAACATACAGATTTCTCCGGTGGAAGAGATTGTAAGGACGCTTGATAATGCAAGATTGGAATAGAGCAAAATAAGCGATAGCTTGTTTATATGGGTTTTCCATACGGCGAATGTTAGCGGAAACGACATCCAACCAACGATTTTCTTCATCCGTAAAGTATATATCCTTAAATGTCCGTTCAATAAAATTGGGATATTCCATGTCTGCATTTTTTCTTAACAATGCATCAATTTCAGAATCTTCCAGGCATGTATCTTCATTCTCAATCAAAGCCTTGCCTATGATATGATTGAACGGAAGTATGTCGTTGTATGTAACCTGTTTCCCTTCTTCCTTAAGGCGGAAAGATACACTTCCTGTGCCACCAAAAGCATCCAAGGCAGACTTGAAGGGAATGTCTTTAACGCAATCCCATATCCAATCGGCAAACTTTTGCTTACTACCCTGGTAACGAGTAGTAGGAAATTTGGCCACCGTAGGTATATATTCTGTAAAAAGAGATTGCTGTAATTCCATTATTTCATGTGCTTGAATTGTTTGTACTCGGCCAAATTGCTGTAATATGGTTTGGGTAATTCTGCTTTCTTGGCCATATCAGCAGTTAGATAATACATCCAATAATCATTGAACACATCTTCTCCAAGCTCAGCAAAAGTTCCCTTGCCATTTATCAAATCATCAATCTTGCTGACTGAACCTATGTTTTTTGTGTTTCCGCTTCCGGGACGGTCAATAGCTATTTGCCATTTCTCTTGTACAAAGAATTGAAAGTTCTTTATAACAGAAACGATTTCATCTAATTGGTCCAACGTATAGGATTTTCGTTCGTCAATGTTGGGCACGGTATCGTAAATTACCCCCAAAACGATATGAGCTTTATAATCATCGTATGGGTGAGTAATGTTCTTTAGGCTTTTTCTTTCACGGAAATATCCAGTGAAAGCTCCAAGTGTCATACCATTGATATGAGTTGCATCTTTTCGATAACTGCTTTTTAAATCTATTGCAAACAGATTGCCGTCTTTGTCCTTGAGTGTGATGTCAGGATAATAATTCTGAGCTTTTGTTAACTCAATCTCCAATTTGTTTTTTGTTGCAAATTCCAAAATTTTCGGGAAAATATATAATTCTATAACCTTGGAAATAACTTTAGTGTCAGATGATATGGTGTAGATATTCTTATAAACATCAATGAATCCCTTTACGACCCAATTACCGTCTTCGGTACTGATAGCTTTGTCAAAGCCGGCGACTGCATCTCTTAACAATTGAATGAATGCTTCTTTATCCATATTAATATACAGCTAATTATTCTATGCAAAAGTACTTAAATTCTTTCTAATTGAAGAATAACTGATACTTAAATAAATTATCTCTCCAATCTTACGCATATTTCCGTTTCTTTTACATATCTTTGAGCCAAAATAAATAAATTATGAGAAGGTTTTGTTTATTAGTGGCATTGTTTATGTTTATGGCTTGTGAAAATAAGCAGAGTGATAATGTCATGGATGGGGTGTTAAGCATTAATTTAGAGGTAGATAATGTTATAAAAAATGGAATTATTACAGATATCTCTGACAGTGTGTTTGTTATTCCATTGCAAGACGTTCCTTTGGGAATGGTGTATGATTTAAAAGTATATGATAATCTTATAGCAATTCTTCAGGGTGGTCAGGGTGTTGTTGATTTCTTTGACTTTTCCGGTAAACAGATAAATTTATTGAATCGTAAGGGGCGTGGAGTAGGAGAATATACTGATTTGAACAGTGTGGCAATGTTGTCGAATAATAGTACGGTAGCAATTGCTACATTAAATGATATAATGTATTACACTTTCCCTAAGTTAGATTATTTGTACACCGATACGATGCAGATATATTCGTCTCCAAGAATCTCAACGCTCAATGATTCAATGCTGTTGATGTTGGAAGATGGTCAGAGTGATTGGGCTTTGGAGATTGTTAAGAATCGAGAGCAGATGGTTGTTACAAAATTGACTCACCCGGAGGAGTGGTGCTCTTCTGTCAATGATGATCTATTTGTCCTAAATTCGGATACGACAATGATTTATAGAGTTGTCTATGATGGGGAGTTATTGCCTGTAACTCGTGTGGATTTCGGCAATTATGCAATATCTGAAAGTAGATTTAGGGATGATACTACTAATGGAATGTTAATTGCAAATCTAACTAATGAGGTTCGCACATTAAATAAGGCAGGTTTTGTCCATTTTCCAATAATATCAAGTGAAAAAGTTGCCTTTATGTATAATTTTGCATCTACGTTATATGGTGATTCCAGGATGTATGTGCATGATGTAGCTTCAGGTAAGTCGGTAAATTACGAAACCTTGTCCGTTTCAGGTGTTTGGCCTAATCTGACAGTTTATGGAACTTATAAAGATTTCTTTGTAACGTTAATAATACCCGAGACCTGTATTATTGATGAAGAGGATGAATTGAGTTTAGACCCGATTGTGGGACAAATGATATTAAAAGAGAAACAGGGAGTAAAGAAAGCTTCTGATATAGCCCATCCGCTATTGGTTTTCTTCCGTCCCAAAGTTTAGTTTATACATAGGTTTTACTATAAGCAGGAATTCCCCGAGAGTTTTGCCTTTCGGGGAATTTTGTTTTTGTTTATAATCTGTTATTCAACGCCGAATATGACCAATCCGATGCTGAAGGTGAATTGCGAAATTTCAGGAATGCGACCATCGGCAGCTTGAGTGGCATACATATATTTTGCGCCTACATTAACGCCAAGGGCACTGCTTGCATTTATAGTAACTCCAACTTCGGGGCTCATGGCAAATTGCCAACGGGAAATATCGGAGCGGAGCTGACCCACCTCTGTGCGCTTCTCGCACCAGCTTGTACCAACTCCCATGCCAACGTATGGGCGGAATAGTGCCATGTTGTTGCAGAATGAGTATCTCGCTTGGGCAAGCATAGGAATGAAATTAATGTAGCGGTACTGATTACCGGTAATTGTGTAAATGTTGTTATCGTTTTTGAATTTGAACTTTCCGGTTATGTCTTGATAGTCGTTGTAGTATGTATTCCACGAAACGTCCAATCCGACAGATACGTGCTCGGCTTTGTCAACGAAGTAGTGATAGTTGATTCCGAATCCGCGAAAACTTGCTTTGTCAATAAAGTTCTTAACGCTTCCGGTAGGTACGCTCATCTGATAATTCATGCTAAGGTTTTGCGCCTTGCTTATGCCAACTGCGCCTATTAGGCATAGTAGCACGATAAATATCTTTTTCATGTCAGTAGTAGTAAAGTGAAATTATTTATTTATGTCAAGGTAGGGTGATTGGTTAAAGCACTGCTCGATTTCAGTGGTAATGCGTGCTTTTAGTTGCTCATTGCTTCCGCTAATGATTCCATTCACAACACCTTTCCATAGAATGTTTAGCGAGCGTGAATTTGAGCCCTCGCCCCTATAGAATTTGGTGTTATCGATCATGTCAATGACAATTGCACCATCTTTGTAGGCATAGTAACCATATCCGTATGGATTCCAGTCATAAAATGGGCTGAATGTGTAGCCCGGCCATAATGAACCCCAGTACCAGCCCCAGTAGTCATACCAGTTGTCGGCATAGTAGCCGTAGTTGTCTTGCGAATAGGCCGATACGGTTACAATTGCTGCCGGTTTTGTTGCCTGATCAGGGGTTACTTTGGTATAACCAAGGGCATTGAACTCCTCTTCAATAAGGCGAAGAATGGTTGAGTCGAATTTTGCACCCAGAACTGCTTTGCTGTTGTTGTCGAAGTAGATGACAGTGTCGGGTAGCGAGTAGGTGCTGTATTTTGAGAAATCAGCACTTGTGTCGTAGGTTGTCATGGCAATATCCATGTCGGAGGTGTATTCCGGCCCCTCGGGATAGCATGACTGCATTGATGCCGCCAACAATAGTGTGGCTAAAATCAGATAGTTTTTCATTACAAGTCATTTTAGGTTTTACAACTGCTTGCGTATACGGAAAAACTATTGACGAGGTTATAATTACTCAGGTTGTGTGGCGAGGATTGAGCGGTAGTTGTTGTTTTTGGCAATGTTCATAACCCTTACAACCTGTTCAATGGCTACACTCTTCTCTGCCTCGATAGAGATGCAGGGGTCGGGGGTATCTTTCAGAATATCGACAATCTGTCGCTCCAACTGTGAAAATGGAGTTGCCTTTGCGTTTAAATAGAATACATTGTTTTGGTCGATGGATACGGTAACATTCGGTTGGTTAGCCGTTTGATTTGTACTTTTGGGCAATACCAATTTCAGGGCATTGGGGTTTACCAATGTCGATGTTACCATAAAGAATATCAGCAGTAAAAATACAACATCGGTCATCGACGACATGTTGAATGTGGCTTGCGGACGTTTACATTTTCTGATTGCCATGGCCTTTTAGTGCTTATATTGGTTCTCAATAAACACATTGCAAATCTGTTCCATTCTGCTCACTACGTTGTCAATGGCGGTTGCAAGCATATTAGCAAGCAGACTGGCAATAATTCCTACAATCAATCCGGCAACAGTTGTAACCATTGCGGTGTATATTCCTCGTGAAAGCACCTCGATATTTACGTTGTTTCCTGCCTGGGCCATGTCATAGAATGCCTGAATCATTCCCACAACTGTACCTAAGAATCCGATCATTGGGGCCAATGTTCCGCATAGGTTTATCTTTGGCAGGCAACGCTCCATCTTGGCGGTCTCTTCATTTGCTGCGTTTTCAAGAATGGTACGTAGCTCTTGTGTAGGTAAGCTTTTGAACTTCAGGCCTCGCCTGACGATATTGGTTACGGGCGAGGGCTCAATGGCAGCTCCGGCGTGAATTTTTGCTTCGAGTTGTGCCAATTCACTCTCGGCCGATATGGTTTTGTTGGCAAATTTTCTAAGAGTGAAGTATTTGTCGAAGAAGATATATACGGCCCAAACCGACAGAGCGAAAATAGGTATCATTAACCATCCGCCCTTCAATATCATGCTGAACAAGCCTATGCCTTCAGAAAGTGCTATCATAATTATTGCAATATTTTGTTTTAATTAAACTATCAAAATTCTCTTTTCAAAGTGCGAAGGTAATGAATCTCTTTGAATAATTGGGCTTTGTGGCAAAATAAAATAAATGCAACGAAAACGATTGCTGAACCAAAAAAAATGTGTAACTTGCAACTTTAAATTTTGTTTGAAAAAAATTAAATTTATTTTACATAATAATATGAGTACAAGTCTTGATCAGCTTACCAAAAAGCTTTATGATGAGGGAGTAGGTAAGGCAAATGCCGAGGCAGAGGTTATCATTGCCGAGGCACAGAAAAAGGCAGAGCAACTTGTTGCTGAGGCAAAAGCCGAGGCTCAAAAGATCTCTGAGAAGAGTGTTGCCGATGCCGAGAGTCTAAAGAAAAAATCAGAGTCAGAGATTGCAATGGCAGTTAAGAATGCCGAGACAACCTTGAAGCAGACTATTACCAATTTGTTGGCTGATAGCGTTGCAGCAAAGATGTCTGCAAATGCTCTTAACGACGAGAAGTATGTTCAGGAGCTTATCATTGCGATGGTAAACAAATGGAATGTTGCCGATGGCTCATTGGATTTGGCTGTGGCTCTTTCAGAGGAGCAAAAGGCCGAGTTTGCCAAGTATGTAGCTGCAAACTACAAGGAGTTGCTTGATAAGGGTCTTGAGGTTAAGGTTGGCAATATGAGTTCAGGTTTCTCTGTTGGTCCAAAGGATGGAAGTTATCAGATTGCCTTTACCGAGGAGTTGTTCAATGCATTCTTCTCTCAGTATTTACGTGGAATTACAAAGGAGTTGCTTTATAGCAAGTAATTTATGAGTTACATTGCATTTATAGCAGGATTACCGGATATTTCGGCCGATGACAGAAAGTTGAGTATCACCCTTAAGGGCTTTAATGAGGCTGCTGCCGATTATTTAAGCCTTAAGGATAGAAAGATGCTTGATTTGCTGTTACTGACCGAAGATAATAAGCAGATTGTGCGTTTGTTGCAGAAACAGGAGCCCGATTCGAATCTTGATACTGTCTATCCTTTGACAGTATTGCAGAGTGAGGTTGAGGGGGTCGAGGTTTCTCAATTGCCAAGCTATCTGCAATCTTTTATTCAAGACTATAACAGCGGAAAGATCAAAGAGGATCAGATTGCCGAGAATGTTTTGGCTGAGCGTTACTACAACGCATTGAAAAATTGCGGTAATAAATTTATTGCCGAGTATGCCAGTTTCTCTATGAATCTGAAGAATTTGATTGCAGCTCTGAATTGTAGAAAATTCGGTAAGAGTATTGCCGATGAGATTATCGGTAATAATGCTTTCGCAGCTGAACTTAAAACCTCTCAATTGAAGGATTTCGGTTTGACCGACGGAAATGAGTGGGTTGCGCAGGTGGTTAACCTTATGGCCTCGCCCAATTTGGTAGAGCGCGAAAAGGGGTTGGACTGCGTTTTGTGGAACTATCTTGACGAGGCTTTGACATTTAAGTATTTCTCGATAGAGATTCTTATTGCCTATGAGTTGAAGTTGAAATCATTGGAACGCTGGAGTAAAATGGATACCGAATCGGGTCGCAAGGTATTTAGCGAGCTTGTGGAAAGGTTCCGTAAGAGCCTGAAATTCGGAGATCAGTTTGAGTAAGAAATAGAAAATAAATAAGATATGGTTAAAACATTAGGAAAAGTTCATAGCATCATATCAAACTTGGTTATCGTTAAGACCGAAGGACCGGTTTCGCAGAACGAAATCTGTTTCATTGAGTTGGGTAACGAAAAGTTGATGGCCGAGGTGATCAAGGTGAACGGCGATTTCGCATCTGTACAGGTGTTCGAAAGTACCCGTGGCTTGAAACCCGGAATGAATGTGGTGTTTGAGCAGCACATGTTGGAGGTAAGTTTGGGTCCCGGACTGCTTTCAAAGAACTTTGATGGTCTGCAGAATGACCTTGACAAAATGGAGGGAGTATTCTTGAAACGTGGAGAGTACACCAATCCATTGGAGGATGATAAAAAGTGGGCATTCGAGCCATTGGCAAAGGCCAGAGATAAGGTTAAGGCTGCCGATTGGTTGGGTAATGTAAAAGAGAACTGGTTGGATCATAAGATTATGGTTCCATTCAAGTTCAAAGGCGAATTTACCGTTGTTTCTGTAGCAGAGGCCGGTGAATATACAATCAACGATACAATTGCTGTATTGAAGGACGCAAACGGTAAAGAGATTAACGTAACCATGGTTCAGAAGTGGCCGGTTAAGTTGCCAATCCGTGCGTACGTTGACAAACCACGCCCATTCCGTCCAATGGAGACAGGTATCCGTGTTATCGATACCATGAACCCAATGCTTGAGGGTGGAACCGGATTCATTCCGGGACCTTTCGGAACAGGAAAGACAGTGCTTCAGCACGCTTTGGCTAAATATGCCGATGCCGATGTAATCATCATGGCTGCCTGTGGAGAGCGTGCTAACGAGGTTGTAGAGATCTTTACCGAGTTCCCTGAGTTGGTTGACCCACGTTCAGGCCGTTCATTGTACGAGCGTACAACAATTATTGCTAATACCTCGAATATGCCTGTTGCTGCTCGTGAGGCTTCGGTTTACACTGCAATGACTCTTGGAGAGTACTACCGTGCAATGGGATTGAAGGTGTTATTGCTTGCCGACTCAACCTCTCGTTGGGCTCAGGCTCTTCGTGAAATGTCGAACCGTATGGAGGAGCTTCCCGGTCAGGATGCATTCCCAATGGACTTGTCGGCAATTATTTCAAACTTCTATGCTCGTGCAGGTATCGTATATTTGAACAATGGAAAGACAGGATCTGTAACATTCATTGGAACTGTATCACCTGCGGGAGGTAACTTGAAGGAGCCTGTAACCGAGTCAACAAAGAAGGTTGCACGATGTTTCTACGCTTTGTCGCAGAACCGTGCCGACTCTAAGAGATACCCTGCTATCGATACTTTGGATTCATACTCTAAATATTTGGAGTATCCCGAGTTTGTTGATTATGCAGCCAAGAATATTTCAGAGACATGGATCGACGATGTAAACGAGGCTCGTAACATGTTGGTTCGCGGACGTGAGACTGCAGAGCAGATCGATATTCTTGGAGACGACAGTGTACCTGTAGATTATCACATTACACTTTGGAAGGCAGAGTTGATCGACTTTGTTATTTTGCAGCAGGATGCGTTCGATAATATCGATGGTAACACCTCAATGGAGCGTCAGCAGTTAATGTTGAACCTTGTTCTTGGCGTTGTTCGTGCCGAGTTCGACTTTGAGTCATTCGAGGAGGTTAACCCATACTTCAAGCGTATCATTAATGCCTTTAAGCAGATGAACTACTCGGAGTACAAATCAGATAAGTTCTATCAATATAAAGCTGAGGCAGAGGCAATCATAGCTGAAAGAATAAAGAAATAAATATTGAGAAGATATGGCAGCAGTATTTCAGAAAATATATACAAAAATCACCCAGATTACTAAGGCAACCTGCTCATTGAAGGCCGAGGGCGTTGGTAACGACGAGTTGGCATTGGTTGATGGCCGTTTGGCTCAGGTTGTAAAGATTTGGGGAGATACAATCACCTTACAGGTATTCTCGGGAACCGAGGGAATCCCTACCGATGCCGAGGTTACATTTTTGGGCAAGGCCCCATCATTGAAGGTGAGCGATGATTTGTGCGGACGTTTCTTTAACGCATTCGGAGAGCCAATCGACGGAGGTCCTGCTATTGATGGTGAGGAGCGCGAGATTGGTGGTCCATCGGTAAACCCTGTTAGAAGAAAGCAGCCTTCACACCTTATTGCAACAGGTATTGCAGGTATCGACTTGAACAATACCTTGGTCTCAGGACAGAAAATTCCATTCTTCGCCGATCCTGATCAGCCATACAACCAGGTAATGGCTAATGTGGCATTGCGTGCCGAGGCTGACAGAATTATCCTTGGAGGTATGGGATTGACAAACGATGACTACTTGTACTTCAAGAATCTGTTCGATAATGCTGGAGTGCTTGATAGAATTGTGAGTTTCGTTAATACAACCGAGGCTCCTCCTGTAGAGCGTTTGCTTGTTCCCGATATGGCGTTGACAGCAGCAGAGTATTTCGCAGTTGACAAAAACGAGAACGTTTTGGTTCTTTTGACCGATATGACACTATATGCCGATGCATTGGCAATTGTATCTAACCGTATGGACCAGATTCCATCTAAGGACTCAATGCCCGGTTCATTGTACTCAGACTTGGCAAAGATTTACGAGAAGGCGGTACAGTTCCCATCGGGAGGTTCAATTACAATTATTGCGGTAACAACCCTTTCAGGTGGTGATATTACTCACGCTATCCCCGATAACACCGGATATATTACCGAGGGTCAGTTGTTCTTGCGTAAGGATACCGAGATTGGTAAGGTTATTGTTGACCCATTCCGAAGCTTGTCTCGTTTGAAACAGCTTGTAATTGGTAAACAGACAAGAAAGGATCACCCTCAGGTTATGAACGCGGCAGTTCGTTTGTATGCCGATGCTTCTAATGCAAGAACAAAACTTGAGAATGGATTCGATTTGACCGACTATGACAAGAGAACATTGGATTTCGCAAGCGAGTATTCAAACGACTTGTTGGCAATCGATGTTAATATCTCAACAACAGAGATGCTTGACACAGCTTGGGGCTTGTTCCGTAAGTATTTCGACAAGACAGAGTTGGGAATCAAGCAAGAGATTATAGACGAATTCGGAGGATATCAAGAGAATTAATAATGATAAAGTTTCAATACAATAAAACGTCTCTTCAAAACCTTGACAAGCAGCTAAAGATGCGTGTCAGAGCTTTGCCGACCATTAAAAACAAGGAGTCGGCGTTGCGCTCTGAGGTAAAACGTGCCAAAGAGGTTGCAGAGGAGTTTGATCAGAAACTTTCCGATACTCTTGACGGGTTAAAAGATATGCTTATGCTCTTTGATGAATATCAGACCGATATTCTGGCCATAAAGGAGGTTCACATGACGGTAAAGAAGATTGCCGGAGTAAGAACCCCTATCCTTGAAGGCGTTGATTACGAGATTAAGTCTATCAGTATGTTCAATGCTCCGGCATGGTTGCCCGAGGGTATTGAAACGGTTAAGCAGGTTGTTGAAATTGCATTGGAGCGCGAGTTCTATATGCGCAAAATGATGCTGCTTGACAAGGCCCGTAAAAAGACTACTCAGAAGGTTAACCTTTATGAAAAGGTACAGATTCCGGGTTTCCAAGAGGCTATTCGCAAAATTAAGAGATTCTTGGAGGATGAGGAGAACCTCTCTAAATCTTCACAGAAGATCGTTAAAACAAGACAGGCATTATGATAGTACCAATGTTAAAATTGTCCCTATTGGTATTCCACGAGGATTACCAACAATTTCTGGAGAAGCTTCGGGATATGGGAGTTGTGCATATTAATGCCAATGTTGAGCGTTCTGCGACCGACGAACTTTTGCAACAGAAGTTGCAAATGGCAAAGCGTATTGATGAGCTTGTTCGTGCAATCGATGCCTATCGTGTAAAGAATGAGAATGTTGAGCCTGCACAGGTATCACAGAAGGGCGAGGCATTGATGGAGCAGGTTGAGGCTAACTTCAAGAGCTTGGAGTTGTCGGACGGAGAGAGACAATCTATCCAGAAAGATCTTTCGCTATATGCACCGTGGGGAGAGATTCCTGTTGAGCGTATAGCAAAGTTGAAAGATTCAGGCTGGGATATGCAGTTCTATTCAATTCCTGAAAGGATGTTCAACGAGGAGTGGATAGAGCAGTACAATGCGGTAAAAGTTGCTACAGATCGCGGTAACTTGTATTTTGTAACAGTTCAGCCGAAGGACAGTACCGAGAAAATCGGAATTGAGCAATATCTCTTCCCTGGAAAGTCGGAGGCAGAGTTAAAGGCAGAGTTACAATCTATAGACAAGGTATGCAACGATATTGATTGCTACTTTGCTGCAGGTAAAAAGAGTATCAAAGAGGGCTTAAGAGAGTATCAGCAGCAGATATACGGAGTTACCGATATGTGCAAGGTACAGGATGCAACCGAGGCAATTCTTGACGGAAAGGTTAAGTATATTGTTGGTTGGATTCCCGAGGAGAAGCGAGATTCAATCTCAGAAGAGTTGAATAGATGTAGCGTAAGCTATGAGTATTCGCAGCCAACTCCCGACGATGATGTACCTGTTCAGTTGCGTAACAACAAATTTGCTCGTCTCTTTGAGCCGATTACCAAGATGTATGCATTGCCGAAGTACGACGAGCTCGATTCAACACCGCTCTTCGCACCATTCTTCATGCTATTCTTTGGTTTGTGTTTGGGCGATGGCGGATATGGCTTGATTATCTGTATTCTTGCTGCAATCTTTATGAAAAAGGTACCCGAGCAGATGCGTGGCATGGTAAAATTGATAATGCTTCTTGGAGCCTCAACCGTATTGGTTGGAATCCTTACAGGAGCCTTCTTCGGAATGGCTTTGGATTCTGTAACATGGCCATGGTTGAAGGGAGTTAAGGAGTATTTTATTACTGCCAATAACTACAAGGATGATTTAGGCGGTTATGACCCAATGATGGTGTTTGCCGTAATAATCGGTCTTGTGCAGATATTCTTTGGAATGTTTGTAAGTGCTGCTAAAGCAATCAAACAGTTTGGAATTAAGTATGCTTGGAGTACATTGGGTTGGGCAGTCGGTTTGATGACCGGAGCAGCAATCGGAATTCTTTCAGCATTGAATGTAGAGATTCCCGCTTTGCAATATACACTATATACCATTTTGGGAGTGTGCGTATTTGCAATTATGTTCTTGAATTCACCGGGTAAGAATGTGTTCTTGAATGTGGGTTCATCATTGTGGAGTGCCTACAATATGGCAACCGGTCTGTTGGGAGATACATTGTCTTACATTCGACTCTTTGCTTTGGGATTGACTGGTAGTATTCTTGGAAGTGTGTTCAACTCTTTGGCTTTGGATTTGACCTCTGACATGTCTTGGTCGGTTCGTTGGTTGCCAATGTTGTTGATTCTAATCTTCGGACACACAATCAATCTTGGAATTAATATTATTGGTGCGTTTGTTCACCCACTTCGTTTGACTTTCGTTGAGTTCTATAAGAATTCAAACTTCGAGGGTGGTGGTAAGGCATACGCTCCATTAAAAAACAGAACAAAATAATAAGAAATAAACAAATAAAATTAAAAAATTATGGAACCAATTATTTTAGCTTACATTGGAATTGCACTTATGGTAGCTCTTTCAGGAGTTGGTAGTGCTTATGGAGTAACAATCTGTGGTAACGCAGCTGTTGGCGCATTAAAGAAGAACCCATCTGCATCAGGACAGTATATCGGTCTTGCTGCTCTTCCATCAACACAGGGATTGTATGGATTCGTAGGATACTTCTTGTTGAGCCAGTCAATTACAACAAGTATTGATATGTACACTGCAGCAGCTATCTTTGGTGCAGGTTTGGGTCTTGGTTTGGTTGCTTTCTTCTCAGCTATCCGTCAGGCTCAGGTTTGTGCTAATGGTATTATTGCTATTGGTAACGGTAACAACGTATTCGGAACAACAATGGTGTTGGCCGTATTCCCTGAGTTGTATGCTATCTTGGCATTGCTTGTTGCACTTCTTATCAATGGAACTCTTGGAGCTTAATTTCAGACTGAAATTAATATTGCAAAAAAAATAATCGGGGCTGTGCCTCGATTATTTTTTTTACTCCTCATATCTCATTCTATTCAACTCTTTCGATTTGGGCGCCAATGGCGTTGAGTTTCTTCTCGATTTCAAGGTAGCCTCGATCAATCTGCTCAATATTCTCAATAACGCTCTTGCCTTGTGCAGATAGGGCGGCAATCAATAGTGCAATTCCGGCACGTATATCGGGCGATGCCATGGTTGTTCCCCTTAATTGTGCAGAGTGGTCCAAACCAATAACGGTAGCTCGGTGCGGATCGCAAAGAATAATCTGTGCTCCCATATCAATCAATTTATCAACGAAGAACAGACGGCTCTCGAACATCTTCTGGTGAATCAAGACGCTTCCTTTTGCTTGTGTTGCAACTACAAGGAAAACGCTCAAAAGGTCAGGGGTTAATCCCGGCCATGGCGCATCGGCAATGGTCAGAATAGAGCCATCGATAAAGTTACCGATACGATAGTGCTCCTGTGCAGGAATGTGCAGATCATCGCCAATCTCCTCGATTGTGATTCCCATTTTTCTGAATGCCGCAGGAATAATACCCAAATCTTTAATGCCCGCATCCTTAATGGTAATGTCGGAACCGGTCATGGCAGCCAATCCAATGTAACTACCAACCTCAATCATATCTGGCAGACAGCGGTGTTCGCATCCATGAAGTTTTTCAACTCCCTCGATTGTCAACAGGTTCGATGCAATACCGGAAATCTTTGCGCCCATACGGTTCAACATTTTGCATAGTTGCTGAATGTATGGTTCGCATGCAGCATTGTATATGGTTGTTGTGCCCTTTGCCAGAACTGCAGCCATAATGATGTTTGCGGTTCCTGTAACCGAGGCCTCGTCCAATAGCATATATTTTCCTGTAAGCTCTTTGGCCGATGCTCTGAACAGACACGCGTCGGCATCGTAGCTGAAGTCGGCTCCAAGTTGCTCAAATCCAAGAAAGTGGGTGTCAAGACGGCGACGACCGATTTTGTCTCCACCGGGTTTTGGAACCACAACATAGCCCAATCGGGCAAGAAGCGGACCAACTATCAATATTGAGCCACGAAGAGCTGCTGCCTTTTTATAGTATTCACTGCTGTTGAAATACTCTTTGTTAAGATATTTGGCACAGAAGGTAAATACACCTTTGCTTGGGTGGGTAATTTCAACTCCCATTCCCTGAAGTAGGGATATGAGCTTTGTTATATCCAAAATCTCCGGAATATTCTCAATGGTAACTCGCTCTTCGGTAAGAAGAGTTGCGCTTATAACCTGTAATGCCTCGTTCTTTGCCCCCTCGGGAGTCAATGTTCCATGTAGCTTTGTGCCTCCCTTAATTATAAATTTTCCCATAACAATCGCCTTTTCCTGCTCACTGATTTTATATCCGTAAAGCTAATAAAAATAGATTAGGGAAACAAATATTATTGTTATAAACGATACCTGACAATTTCAACTTCGTATGTTTCCGGATTATTGCTCCACCCATAAAGATATTTTCCGTCTGGACTTACTGCAATGTTCAAGATTCAGTATGAGAGTTATGGGGGTAAAATGATTAAATATTGTTAAATAGATAAATATTAATAATTTTTATTTTAAATTTGCGCAATTGTTAATTTTCAGAATATAAATAAACTATGTTTAAAATCTTGATTATTCTTATTTTATCGATTGTAGTAGGATGTACAAGGGCTAACTATAGAGATAATGCTGCGGATGGAATCATATCGGTTAACTTTAAAAAATCTTGGGGTAATTCTGATTCTGCATTTTATATCTCGACAATTATTGATACGGTTGAATATATAAGAATAATTACTCCTCAAGATAAGGATTGGATTATTAGTGATATTGCAGATATAAAATATGTGGGTGGTAAATTTTTTATCTATGAGATATACTCTCATGGCATATATGTTGTTTCTGAAGACGGTATTATTGAAAATTATATAGATTATTGGGGCCGTGGTCCGGAAGAGTATCTCGCAGTATATGCATTTGATGTTAATTCAACAACAATGGAGGTGGCTATATTGGATACTCCTTCGTGCAGAATACAAATTTATTCACAAAGTGGGCAATATATTCGTTCTGTAGCAATAGAAGATATAGCGCGTGATATGGCAGTTTTACCCAATGGCGATTTTCTATTGTATACTCCAGATTATATGGAAGGAAATCGTAGAGGTTTGTGGAGAGTTGATTCAAATGGACAATTTAAGGAACATCATGTGTCTATTTCCGAGGATTTTCTCTATGGGGGAATATACCCTAATTATTTTAGAAAGATTAGTGATAGTTTGGTAGGATTAATGGGGGGAGAAGATTACAATCGAATATATCATATAGATTGTGATACGATAAGAGTTGCATACCAGCTGAATGTAGATATAGAAATACCTGAGGAGATAACAAGGAAAAAAATTTTTGAATTCAAAACAGCTCCATTGGGTTCAGTGTATACTAAAAATGAATATTTAGAAACAAGAGGTTTTATGCATGTGAAAGTTCAGGGGCAAAATGATAATCGTGTAATCTATTATGATAAGTTTAATAAACGTATTCTAGCGAGGCTTAAACGAGATTCTAAGATTGTAAATGATTATGGTTTCCGTGGTTATTTTAGATTTTCATCGAATAATTATTTATTCACATATCTGCCTGTTGGTGCAATATTGGAGGTATGCCCAGAGGAATTTCCTGACATCACTGAAGAGTCGAATATTGTTTTAGTTCGCTTTAAATTGAAGGATTCTTTTGAATTATAAGAAATATTATTGCAGGAAATATTGCTACTATGGGGATTTTATGCTTAACTTTGTAGCAAAGGCATGCAATAATGAATATTCTGACACGCATATTACTTACACCTTTCTCGGCGATATATGGTTTTATAACCACGTTGAGGAATGTTATGTTTGATATAGGCCTCTTAAAATCAGTAAGTTTCGATATTCCTGTTATATGTGTTGGCAATGCAACGGTAGGTGGTACAGGTAAAACTCCACATACGGAGTATATTGTATCTATTCTTTCAGAAAAATACAGAGTTGCTGTATTGAGTCGTGGTTACAAAAGATCTACAAGCGGTTTTGTGCTTGCCGATGAAAAAGCCTCTGCAAAACGGTTGGGCGATGAACCTATGCAGATGCATAAAAAATTCCCCAATGTAATAGTTGCTTGTTGTGAAAGCAGGGTTAAGGGCATCCGTAAATTATTGGCTTTGCCCGAACCTCCGCAGGTTGTTGTCCTTGACGATGCCTATCAGCACAGATATGTAAAGGCGGGTATGAATATCTTGCTGTGCGATTATAACCGTCCAATGTATCGTGATAAAATGTTGCCATTGGGCCGTTTGCGCGAAAGTTGTAAAAGTGCAGTTCATAGAGCTACCCATGTTATCATTACTAAGTGTCCGGATACATTGACTCCGATTGATAAGCGTGTAATAATGACTAGCCTTGAAATGTATCCTTTCCAACAGTTGTATTACAGTAAGGTGGGGTATGGCAACCCGATTTGTTTGGGTGGCGAGCAACTTACAACTTCATTCGCCGAGTGGTTAAAGGAGTTGTATGACACAGGTGCTTCACTCTTGATTGTGAGTGGAATAGCCTCGCCTAAACCATTTTTAAAACAGATATACAACTATTTTCCTGACAGGCACAAAGTTTTGAGTTTCAGTGATCATCGTAAGTATAACAGGTCGGATTTAGAGCGAATTTCAAAAGAGTTGCAAAAGTTACCCGATGGGCCTAAATATATAATTACAACAGAGAAGGATGCAGTGAAGTTATCGGAGCTGACTTTACCGGAGTGGAGCAGGAACCTTTTCTATGTTCCTATCGTAGTTGATTTTATGCCGGGTAAGAGTACTTTATCTGAAGCTGTGTTGGATTATGTTGCAGAAAATAGAACAAAGCGTTGATTTTCTTAAGGCAAGATTGCCCGAGGAATACAAAGTTGGCATTATACTTGGCTCAGGCCTTGGAGGTCTGGTTAGTGCAATGACCATAGAACAGACAATCCCCTATACCGAGATTCCAAATTTCCCCGTATCTACAGTAAAGGGGCATAGTGGTAATCTGCTTGCAGGTTGGTTTGGAGGAAAGCGTGTGTTGGTAATGCAGGGCCGTTTCCACTATTACGAGGGTTATACAATGCAGCAGGTTACATTTCCAATCAGGGTGCTAAGTAAGCTGGGAGTTAAGACTCTTTTGGTTTCAAATGCGGCCGGTGGAGTTAATCAGAACTATTTGGTTGGCGATATGATGGTTATTACCGATCATATCAATCTCTTCCCCGAGCATCCGTTGCATGGCAAGAATTTAGAGGAGTTTGGAGAACGTTTTCCAACAATGGTCGATGCCTACTCGCCACGTATTCGTGCAATAGCTTTTGAACAGGCTAAAGCTTTGGGATTCGAGTTACAGAGTGGAGTGTATGCGGGCTTGCAGGGACCGTCGTATGAAACTCCTGCCGAGTACCATTGGTTAAGGGTTATTGGTGCCGATGCAGTGGGAATGTCAACAGTCCCTGAAATTATTGTTGCAAGGCATTCAGGTGTGGAGTGTTTCGGAATGTCGGTAATTACAAATAGTACTGCAACTCCCGATAAGATTAAAACAAATCACTGCGAGGTTCAGGATATAGGTAATTCGGTGCAGCCCGGAATGACTAAACTTTTCGAAGCCATTGTTTCAAATCTGAATATCGATGAATAATTCGACTCTTAAATATATTACAGGAATAGTTATTGCAGTATGCGTGGGTCTTTTCTGTTGGTACTGCTTTGATATAATTGCATATATTTTAATATCGGTGATTGTTGCTTTTGTTGGTCGTCCGATAGTCGATCTTTTGGGTAAGGTTAGAATTGCAGAGTGGAGACCCGGGAACGCGTTAAAAGCAACGGTAGCCTTGTTAGTTATATGGACGGCGGCAATTCTGTTCTTTTGGGGTGTTGTTCCTTTGGTTTATGGAGAGTTTGAAACAATCCGAAGTTGGAGTTCTGCCGATTTTATGAAGAGTCTCGATGCTCCGTTGGCAACTGCTCAGGAGTATTTGAAGGGATTTGGTTTGGTCGATTCCGATGAGGACTTGAAGTCGCAAGTAATGATGGCTGCAAGCTCGGTATTTAGTTTGACCGGATTGACAGATATGTTCAGTACCCTGGCCGGAGCTGTTTCAACAATAGCTATTGGAATCTTTTCTGTTACATTTATCTCTTTCTTCTTTTTGAAGGATAGTGGTTTGTTTACCAGAATGATATTAACTTTCTCGCCAACAAAATATGAGGAGCAGGTTAAGAGTGCGTTAAATTCATGCGAAAAGTTATTGGTGCGCTACTCTGTGGGGCTTTTATTTGAGATGCTTGCCGTGATGACCTTAAATACGGTGGGTCTTCTTATTGTTGGATTAGAGATCAAAAAGGCTTTGATTATAGCTATGATAACCGGCTTTATGGTTATTATTCCCTATATCGGTCCTATTATTGGAATGTTGGTAGGTTTGTCGATAGCAGTTGTTACCTATATGGGAACAATGGATTTTGCAACGGAGCTTTTGCCACGTTTGCTCTATATGGAGATTGTATTTCTGTTGACAAAGGGGTTCGATGTCTTTTTCTTCCAGCCTTACGTTTATGGAAATAGTGTTCATGCCCACCCTTTAGAGATATTTATTATCCTTTTGATTGCGGGAAGTATGGCCGGAATTCCGGGAATGATTTTTGCAATTCCTGCCTATACCATTTTGCGCGTGGTGCTTGTTGAGTTCTTCAGCAAGTACAATCTGGTAAGGAAAATTACGGCAGGAATGCGAAAAGAGATTGACTGAATGAACATTAATTGTTCATCCAGTCATTTAGTTTTGTCTTGATATATGTTTTGGTGATCTGCTCGAAATCTTCTATACATGCTCCGTGTGCTTTACCCTCGCAAACAAACTTGTAGCAGAATGGGTTGCCTTTCAGGTTAACCTGGGTTCCTGACCAAGCATCGTTACCTCCGTATATGAATATCATTTTAATGGCCTCCTCTTGTAGCCATTTTGCAATGTAGCGCATCTTTTTGGGGTTATACTCAATCTTAGATGCTGCCTCTGCTGCTGCCTCGTCCAAGCAGAATTCAAAGGTGATATTCTTTTTGTCGTTTGGCAAATATTTCTTGAATGGGCGAACTTTGTAGTCATAGAAACCAATCTCGGTCAATGCCTGGTAGAAGAATGGACGGAACTCCTCAATTTCGCTATCCTCGAAGAATGATGGAGGTGATACCTTTGTCAAGTGAGCATAGAACTCCTCATGGGTATCGGTATCTTTATTAGGTATTGATGATACACTCTCGCCACCCTGCCAGAAAGCAAACGGATACTCAAGAATCATCAGTTCCAATGCGCGGCGAGGGCTGCCTACACTCTTATATTGCCATCCATGTTTTGCTACATCTTTCTCGAACATGGCATATAGCTCATCTATATTCTCGAAGCAGTGAATCTGGAAGTCCTCGATTAGGAATTTTGGAGCATCGTCGCTATTTCCTGCCAAAATCTTTATGGCATTACCTTTGCCCTTACCGGAACCTAATCTGTTTAAATTCTTTTGTAGGCGAGGGTCCACGAAATCCAGATTTAGCGGTGCTACGTATGGAACACTCACGTCAACATCGTTTGGGAAGAAGAAGCGGTGGAAGATTGTGGTTTGACCACCCTTGCTGATACCTGTTGTTACCCACTTGTTGTTGCTATAGATTTTATCCTTTAATGCTTGAATGATTTGGTGCTGATCATGGGCGGCATTGTAGATTGTGAGGTGCTCCCATGGAATTATTCCGTCGTCGGGAATACTCTCGGCAAAGAAGCGGTGCTCAATGATAATCTGGTTGGCATTTAGAATTTCACAAGGTTCACTCTTTGAGTAACCCCAAATTCTATATCCCTCCAAAACTGCAACTATTGGTGCGCTTTGGCGGTTGTGTTGAAGAATGACTCTCTGTTTGAATGTACCTTTTTCCGGATTTCTGTGGTCGATGGGCTGCTCGAATGTAAAAGAGTAGCTCTCTAAGAATCCGTCGGTCTCGATTTTCTTGATGTTGTCAACCTGAGGGATAAATTTCAGGGCTGTAGCAATATCAATAGCCGAGGCATTAAATGCCACTGCAACGATTAAAATAAGGCTGAAGCAAATTTTTTTAATCTTTAGCATAAAATTATTTTTTAGTTTTTGTCTTCATAATGATTTTATATTCAGTGATTTAACTGAATGTATATCCAAATTTCAAATGGGCCTTTCAGAAAAATCACACACAAAGGTAAAAAAAAGAGTTCAAATTGTTTGGTGATTAACAATTTTTATCTACCTTTGCAGTCGAAATCAGCGCTCGGGTGGCGGAATTGGTAGACGCGCTGGACTCAAAATCCAGTGTCCCTTAAAGACGTGCGGGTTCGATTCCCGCCCCGAGTACAAGGGTGAAGGGCGACAGGAAGTCGCCTTTTTTTGTACTCTATAGATTCTGCTTTCGAAGTGTTCGAAACGCATCTTGATAGTTCCCATATTGAGTATAGGGTTTGTTAATTTCAGATTCTTTTATTGTGGATTTTTCCAAAGATTTAAACGACGTTCAATTACGTGCGGTTCAAGAGACCGAGGGTGCAGCATTGGTTATAGCAGGTGCTGGTTCCGGTAAGACCAGGGTTCTTACCTATAGAATTGCGCAACTTCTTGCCAATGGGGTGAAACCATATAAAATTTTGGCTCTGACCTTCACCAATAAAGCCTCGCGCGAAATGAAAAGCCGTATAGATACTCTGCTTGGCAATAATGTTTCGTCGCAACTTTGGATGGGAACGTTTCACTCGATATTCTCCTCGATTCTGCGTATTGAGGCAGACAATCTTGGGTACACCTCCGATTTTACAATCTACGATGCACAGGATTCACGCAATTTGATAAAGTCCATTATCAAAGAGATGAAGCTTGATGATAAGACATATAGCCCGGCGGGAATTGCCGCAAGAATTTCGTTGGCTAAAAACAATCTTATCACGGCGGATCGTTATTGTGCGAAGCGTGAAATTATAATCGAGGATACATCGGCAAAGCGTCCCTTGACAGGTGAGATTTACAAGACCTATGAGACTCGCTGCAAACAGAGCAATGTAATGGATTTCGATGATCTGTTGTTGCAGATGAATATTCTGTTCCGCGACTTTCCTGATATACTTGAAAAGTATCGTGAAAAGTTCTCGTACATTCTTGTCGATGAGTATCAGGATACCAACTATGCACAGTACCTTATTATAAAGCGTCTTTCCGAGGAGCATCAAAATATCTGTGTTGTGGGCGATGATGCTCAGAGTATCTACTCTTTCCGAGGAGCCAGAATCGAGAATATTTTGAACTTTAAGAATGACTATCCTACATATAAGTTGTATAAACTTGAGCAAAATTACCGCTCGACAACCACAATTGTAAATGCAGCGAATAGTGTTATACATAAGAATGAGGGGCAGATTCACAAGGAGGTCTTCTCTAAAAACGAGGAGGGTGAACCGATTAAGGTTTTGCGCTCGCTGTCCGATCGTGAAGAGGCCCTGACCATTGCCCAGCATGTTAAGAGAATCTCTTTAAGCTCAAATCAAGCTTACAATAGCTTTGCAATTCTTTACAGAACCAATGCGCAATCGCGTGTGCTTGAGGAGGCTTTCCGTAAAGGGGGTATTCCTTATAAGATATATGGAGCCAAATCGTTCTATCAAAGAGCGGAGATTAAGGATATTTTGGCCTATCTAAGGTTAAGTGTTAATAACAACGACGAGGAGTCTCTTCGCAGAATTATCAATGTTCCGAAGCGTTCCATTGGTGAAACGACAGTCGATAAGATTGTGCAGGTGGCACGCAATAACGAGGAGCCGATATGGAGTGTTCTTGAGAGTATTGAAATGCGTCTTGAAACAGGATTGTCGTCAGCAACAGTTAAAAAGGTTGCCGCTTTTCGCGACATGATACAGCAGTTTACTCAGGCTGCGGTGAATAAAAATGCCTTTGAGGTGGTGTTGCAAATCCTGGATAAATCTGGAATTGACGGGGCTTTGGGTGGTGATGATTCGCCCGAGGGAGTGTCACGCCGCGAGAATAAGCAGGAGTTTGTGAGCAGTGTTAAGGAGTTTGTCGAGAATGCCTATAAAAATGGAGAGCCTGACAGACTTACAAACTTTATTGCTGCAATTCAGCTTCTTACCGATCAGGATGAAGAGGTGGCGGAGGGGCAGAGTTTTGTTACCATGATGACAGTTCACTCGGCAAAGGGGTTGGAGTTTGATAATGTGGTTATCTCAGGGCTTGAGGAGGATCTTTTTCCAAGTATGGCATGTGTGGCCTCGCCTAAACAATTGGAGGAGGAGCGTAGATTGTTCTATGTGGCGGTAACGCGAGCAGGAAAGAGATTGGCTTTGTCGTATGCAACAAACCGTTTCAGGAATGGTCAGACGGTATCAATGCGCCCTTCTCGATTTATTGCAGAGATACCTTCGCAGTATAGAGTGGGCGGAGGTGGTGGCACTATGCAACCAAAGTATGTAGGGCAGCGTACAACTCCGGGAAGGATGTTTATTCCCGAGCGGAAGGAGCAGGAGAGAGTGGTGCGCCCTCAGAGTAATGTTTCACAGGTTGAACTTTCAAATTTAAAACAGTTAAATATAGATGATATTCGGGTCGGAATGTCGGTTTTGCATCCGGTTTTCGGTGTAGGAACGGTTATCGAACTTGATGGTTTCGGCTCGCAGAAGAAGGCAAAAATCTCATTTGCAGGCAATGGTATAAGGCTATTGTTGTTGAAGTTTGCCAAATTGTATGCCAATTAATTTATATGAATTACAATACACAACGAAAAAAGTTATTGCTTCCGGAGTATGGTCGGAATATTCAATCTATGGTTGATTATCTCTTAACCATTGAAGATAGAGATAAGAGAACAGAGCAAGCTTATGCGGTTATCGATGTTATGGGAAATTTAAATCCTCAGTTGCGTGATGTTCCTGATTTCCGCCATAAACTATGGGACCATTTGGCAATTATGTCAGATTTTAAGCTTGATATAGATTCTCCGTATGAGTTGCCCGAGCGTGAAATTCTTCATAAAACACCTGAAAAGATTCCATATAGCAGTGGAGTGATTCGTGCACGTCATTATGGAAAGTCGGTAGAGAAGTTGATCGATAAGATTAAGGAGATTACCGACCCGGAGCAGAGAAGAGCATTGATTGCCTTGACTGCAAACCACATGAAGAAATCGTATCTGACATGGAATCGTGACAGTGTCGAGGATAATCAGATTATTTCTGATATTAATGAGATGTATGGTGAGGAGCTTATTCCGCTTGAGGGCGTGATGTTGTCGAATCAGAAGGAGTTGTTGCAGCGTAAGAACAACAATAACAATGGTAAAAACAACCATGCGCGCCAGGTTCGCAAGAATGGTCATACAATGCAGCATAGAAGAAAGCAGTAGTTATGGAGGTTCTGCTTCTGTTGGGAGGTAATTGTGGAGATAGATTGGCATTGTTGCGCAGTGCATTGATGTCAATAGAGCAGAGAATAGGTGTAGTAAAGGGGTGTTCGTCGGTCTATGAAACCGAGCCGTGGGGCTTTGAGAGTAATGATGCTTTCTACAATATGGCTGTGTTGGTAGAAACGCCCCTTGATGGTTATGCGGTTCTGGACCATGCTTTGCAAATAGAAAAGGAGTTGGGCAGAGTACGTGTTGAAGGGGCTGGCTATACTTTGCGCCCTATGGATATTGATATTATTCTTTATGGTGATAAGGTTATAAAGAGTGACAGATTGCAGGTGCCGCACCCGCGTATGTGTGAAAGAGGGTTTGTGCTTGTTCCGGCGGTGGAATTGTTGCCAAATTATGTGCATCCCGAAAGAAATTTAACACTATCTACCCTGCTTACAAACTGTTCCGACAGCTTGGATGTAAAAAAAGTTGGAGAAATATTTGGTTTAAAGGAATGATTGTTCTAATTTTGCAGTCCGAATTGAGAAGAAAACAATTAAAAATAAAATAAACATGAAAAAGGGAATACATCCTGAGGATTACAGATTGGTAGCGTTTAAGGATATGTCTAATGGTATTACAACCATTACAAAGTCAACAGCTGCTACTAAGGAGACTATTGAGATTGACGGCGTTGAGTATCCATTGATTAAGATGGAGATTTCTAATACCTCTCACCCGTTCTATACAGGTAAGGTAAAATTGGTTGATACTGCCGGTCGTGTTGATAAGTTCATGAGCCGTTATAAGAACCATATGGCTAACAGAAAGAAGTAATTTGATTATTTCTTTTTCGAAGATCTAAGGAGAGTGGCTGAGGCGCTCTCCTTTTTTTTAATCTCGAAATAAATTTAAACAGCTTCTAAACTTGGCACGGCTTTTGCGTATATGTAGTAACGGATAAAATGAGTAGAATAAACTGACAAAATGTCGGTAAAAATGTGTTTGTATGACTAAGATAGAGAGTTTTGTAGAGATGTTTGACGATATGGCAGATGAGCAACATGAAAGAATTATTCCGATTGTTGCTGAGGATCAGGATGTAACCGATGATGCGGTACATTTTCCTGACACTATGCCAATTTTACCGCTTCGCAATGCCGTAATGTTTCCCGGTGTAATAACTCCGGTGAGCGTGGGTAGAAAGCGTTCGCTGAAATTGATTCGCAATGCCTATAAAAAGGGATTGGCGATAGGAACAATTGCGCAGATTGATGAAAAGGTCGAGACTCCAAATCAGAATGATCTGTATAGAGTGGGAACAGTTGCCGATATATTGAAGATTTTGGAAATGCCCGATGGCTCTACAACTGCCATACTGCAGGGAAAACGTCGTTTTGTCCTTGATGATATTCTATATAGCGACCCATATCACATGGGTAAGATTACTCTTTTGAAGGAGTCCTTGCCTGACAAACACGATAAGGAGTATAATGCTATTGTTGAGTCGGTTCGCGATTCGGCAACCAAGTTGGTGAAGCTCTCTTCTAATTTGCCTCCCGAGGCAAACTTTGCATTGCGTAACATTGATAACTCGATGTTCCTGGTGAATTTCGTTGCCAATAATGCAGGAGTGGATTTTCTTTCACGTCAGCAGTTGTTGGAGATCGACGATGCCAAGGAGCGTGCATCGTTCCTTTTGGAGATTCTGGGCAAGCAGATTTCGTTAATGAAGCTTAAAAACGAGATTCAAGAGCGTGTAAAAGGAGAGTTGGATAAACAACAGCGTGAGTATTTCTTGCACCAACAGATTAAGACCATCCAGGATGAGCTGGGCGATAACCCTATAGATGAGGAGATTGCCGAGCTTGAGGAGGCCTCGTACAAGAAAAAATGGTCAGAAAGTGTTCAGGCATGTTTCAATAAGGAGATTGCCAAGTTGAAGCGTTTGAACCCTGCAAGTCCCGATTATTCGGTGCAGTTCAACTATATTCGTGAAATGCTTGATTTGCCTTGGAACGAGTACTCGGTTGATAATCTGAACCTTAAAAACGCTGAGAAGGTGTTGGACGAGGATCACTATGGCTTGGAGAAGGTTAAAGAGCGTATCCTGGAGTATATGGCGGTCTTGAAGTTGAAATCGGATATGAAATCGCCCATTTTGTGTCTGTATGGACCTCCGGGAGTGGGTAAAACTTCGTTGGGACAGTCGGTTGCTCGTGCCGTTGGCAGAAAATATGTAAGAATGTCATTGGGAGGGGTGCACGATGAGTCGGAGATTCGTGGCCACAGAAAAACCTATATCGGTTCAATGATGGGACGCATTCTGCAGAATATAAAGAAGGCAGGAACATCGAATCCTGTGTTTATTCTTGACGAGATTGATAAAATCGGTAAGGATATTCACGGAGACCCTCAATCAGCTCTTTTGGAGGTTTTGGATCCGGAGCAGAATACTGCATTCCACGATAATTATCTGGATATTGACTACGATTTGTCTAAGGTGATGTTTATTGCAACAGCAAATGACCTTAGTACAATTGCTCCTGCATTGCGTGACCGTCTTGAGATTATCGAGGTGAGTGGTTATCTTGCCGAGGAGAAGCGCGAGATTGCTAAGCGCCATTTGGTTCGCAAGCAGATGGAGAACCACGGAGTTAAGCCTTCAAATGTTGAGTTCCCCGATGAGGTTATCGATTTTATAATTGAGAAATATACCCGTGAGTCAGGTGTACGTGCTTTGGATAAGGCTATTGCAAAGATTATGCGTCATGTGGCCCGTAAGGTTGCAACCAATAAGCGTTTCAGTATTGTTTTGGATACCGATAAGGTTAAGGAGTATTTGGGTTCCCCAATCTTCAACCGCGAGGAGTATCAGGGCAATGAGTTGCCGGGTGTAGTTACCGGATTGGCATGGACCGCAGTAGGCGGAGATATTCTTTTTGTTGAGGCAAGTATCAGTAAGGGCAAGGGAACATTGACAATGACGGGAAATTTGGGCGATGTTATGAAGGAGTCGGCCACAATTGCCTTGGAGTATATCAAGTCTCACCCCGAGATTATAGGTATTTCCGATACTCTGTTCGATGAGAAGAGTGTTCATATCCATGTTCCCGAGGGAGCAGTTCCGAAGGATGGCCCATCGGCCGGTATTACAATGGTGACTGCAATGGCGTCGGCATTGACCGGTAGAAAGGTTAAGAAGGCTTTGGCTATGACCGGCGAGATGACTCTTCGCGGTAAGGTGCTTCCTGTTGGAGGTATTCGTGAAAAGGTTCTTGCAGCTAAGCGTTCAGGTATTAAGGAGATTATTCTTTGTGCTGAGAATAAAAAGGATATTGCCGAGATTAAGAAAGAGTACATTAAGGGCTTGAAATTCCACTATGTTGAGCGCATCGACGAAGTCCTGGAAATTGCCCTGTTGTAATCCTATGGCTTGATTTCAACTTGTCAGCAGTTAATTCGGAGTATGTTTTTTCAATAATGACGCTCACGGCTCAAGTTTATTAAAAAGAGATATACTCAAAATGAATAGCACAAAAAAGGGTATAATTGACAAAAACGGTTGGTAAAAACGCTGTAAATTTCTCAATTATAG
>CAZMOG010000008.1:0-45939 GCA_964567845.1 uncultured Odoribacter sp.
ATGCAGCACGATACTGACTACGCAATATCGCTTCCTTAATAACCCGTACCGCCTCAGCGTATGTCTGTAAATCGCTCATATGCTTATTATTTGCCAACAAAGGTATAAAAAGAATTGGAGATGAAACGGCGATTGTGTCGTTTTTCTTCTCCTAACCGATTATTTCAAGTGGTTTTATTAGTAAACAAATCCTATAGGCTCCTTTGCAACCTATGCCAAAGATTAATTTCAGCTATAAATGTTCAACCAACCATATTCTTCTCCAAACTTTATAGGATTGAATATCTTCATAAAACGGTTATTTTGGCGTTTTCTTGTTTTTAAAAGAACATCAATCATATTGACCTTGCACATATTTAGTTTATGTTTCTTAATTTGATAATTAATGGATTTATCCATCCATTTAATTTGTCCATTGGAAATATCTGTAAAAGCATAATATCCACACCATTGTGAAATACTCGTTTTTATTGCTATTTCTTTTTCTTTGATAGTTGATGTACCTTTCAGAATTGTTTTTATTTTCCCAATTAGATGATAACAACATTCATTTGTAGGGAATAAATTTTGACCATCAAAAATTACACCCAAATACTTCATCCTGTTTTGCCTCGGGTTTAGAAATATAGCGGTTTTTTTAAACAAAAAAATCCGCCTGAGCATACTTTTGTATGTGATGGCGGATTTTTTGAGCGTAACGCAGTAATTGCGCTTAATTATTCGTCAATCGTATGGATAACCAAACCGGAACGTAACTTCGGCTCAAACCAAGTTGTCTTCGGAGGCATAATCGCTCCTGAATCGGCAATATTGATAAGCTGCTCCATTGAAACCGGATAAAGAGCAAACGCAACCTTCATCTCACCGGAATCAACGCGACGCTTCAACTCACCAAGACCGCGAATACCACCAACAAAATCAATACGATTCGAGGTACGCAAATCTCGAATATCAAGAATCTCCGCCAACAGATAGTTTGACAAAACCGAAACATCAAGCACACCTATCGGATCCGATTCATCATATCTACCCTCTTTTGCAGTAAGTTTATACCATGCACCGTTAAGATACATTGAGAATTCGTGCAATTTGCCTGGACGATATATAGCTTCACCCATACACTCAATATCGAAATGCTCATTAACCTTTGCCATAAAGGTCTCGATGTCCATTCCATTAAGATCCTTAACCACTCGGTTATAATCCATAATTTTTAATTGCGAATCAGGGAAATGAACTGCCATAAAATAGTTATACTCTTCGGCTCCCGTATGATCTGGATTTGCCGCAGCAAACTCACGTCCAATTCGTGCAGCTGCCGCAGTTCTGTGATGACCGTCGGCAACGTAGGTATATGGAACCTTATTCGCAAAAAGATACTCTATATCACCATTCATCTGTTCATCACGAACTACCCAGAAAGCGTGGCCAAATCCATCTTCTGCCACAAACTCATAATCCGGTTTTGCCATTGTAACCTTCTCTACAATTGCATCAATCTCAGGAACTGCTTTATAGGCAAAGAATACCGGCTCCAGATTGGCCTTAACATAACGAGTAAGAACCATTCTATCCTCCTCTTTCTCAATGCGAGTCAACTCATGTTTCTTAATTACTCCATTCCAGTAATCATCACAAGCGGCACAACCCACAATTCCATATTGTGTTCTACCATCCATTGTTTGAGCATAGACATAGAAACAAGGTTTCTCCTCTTTCACCAACCATCTTTTCTGAATAAAATCGGCAAAGTTCTGAACACTCTTGTTATAGACCACCTCGGAGTGACAATCAACCCCCTCGGCACAATCTATCTCGGCACGAGTTACGTGCAACAAAGATTTAGGCTTACCCTGAGCCATTTGAGCAGCCTCTTCGCTGTTCATCACATCATAGGGCAAACAACTCAACTCTTTACACACCTCATTATCAGGAGTTCTTAGTCCTCTAAATGGTTTTACTATAGCCATACTCTATTTGTTTACTTGATACTTACAATTGCCATTCTCCAGAAAATCAACAATTTGGCGAGCCGCAGCCAAACCGGCATTCACATTTGCCTCGGCAGTCTGAGCTCCCATCTTTTTTGGAGTAGCAAAATATCTGCCCTCAAACTGCTTGAACTCCTCAGAATCGGGAGCTATATCGGTCATATAGGCAATATCCTGACGCTCCTTCATCAAAGCAATCAAACCCTCTTCATCGATAACCTCTTTACGAGCAGTATTAACAACAACAGCACCCTTAGGCATCTTTCCTACCAAATCATAACCTATCGATTTCTTAGTCTTCTCGGTTGCCGGAATATGAATTGAGACATATTGACATGAAGAGTATAGCTCCTCAACTGTTGAAACAGGAATTGCTCCTGCGTTCTGAATCTGATTTTTTGTCATGAATGGATCGTATGCATATACCTCCATGCCAAAACCTTTAGCAATTCTACCCACATTCTGACCAACATTACCGTAGGCATGAATTCCTATCTTTTTACCCTTCAACTCGGTTCCTGCCTTTCCACTGTAGAAACCGCGCGCAACCATAACCATCATTCCAAATGCCAACTCTGCCACAGCATTCGAGTTTTGGCCCGGAGTGTTCATTGCAACAATACCTTGTGCTGTACAACCCTCCAAATCAAGATTGTCATATCCTGCTCCTGCACGAACAACAATCTTCAGATTGTTTGCAGCTGCAAGAATCTCCGCATCTACTTTATCGGAACGCACAATCATTGCATCAACATCGGCAGCCGCTTGAGCAAATGCCTGCTGTGTTCCATACTTTTCCAATACAACGGTCTCGTATCCCGCCTTATCAAATATCTCCTTTATTCCATTTACCGCTACGGGTGCAAATGGTTTGTCCGTAGCTATTAAAACCTTTGCCATAGACTTATATTATTTGTGACTATTCTCGAACTCTTGCATTGCCTTTACCAAAGCAGCAACATCCTCATCTGTACATGCATTATAGCATGACGCCCTGAATCCTCCAACTGAGCGGTGTCCCTTAATTCCAACGATGTTCGCCTTTTTGCTGGCAGCCATAAACTCGTCTGCCAACTCCTCCTTACCGGGAGCCATTATAAAAGGTATATTCATGCGTGATCTTGAACCCTCGTCCACTACAGGAACGAACATTGAGTTTCTCTCAATCTCTGCATAAAGGGCATCTGAGTGAGCAATGGCTCTACGCTCCATCTCCTTTAATCCTCCATTCTCCTTGATCCACTTCAAGGTCTGCCCCACAGTATAGATATTCACACATGGAGGAGTGTTGTACATAGAACCATTTTTAACATGTGTCTTATATTTCAACATTGTCGGTATCTTTCTGTCAGCCACTACCTTATCAAGGAACTCGTTTTTGATTATCACAAACACCAAACCTGCAGGTCCCAAATTCTTCTGACAACCTCCGTATATAAGGTCATATTTGCTCACATCAACAGGACGGCTACAGATATCCGATGACATATCGGCAATCACCGGCACCGGAGAATCAATATCCTTTAAAATCTCTGTTCCGCGAATTGTATTGTTGGTTGTTATATGCAGATAATCAACATCTGTTGGGATTTCCGGTATCTCCGGGAAATTGACATAATCACGATCCTTGGAACTACACAGCTCAACAACCTCACCGAATAATTCAGCCTCGGCCATTGCTTTGGTTGACCATGTTCCCGAATCTATATATGCTGCTTTTGTCTTCAAGAAGTTGTATGGAACCATTGCAAATTGCAAGCTGGCCCCTCCTCCCATAAACATAACACTGTAATTGTCAGGAATTTCAAGCACCTCCTTAAACAACGCAACTGTCTCATCATATATTGCCTGGAAGTCGGACGATCGATGCGATACTTCAAGAATTGATTGACCGCATGTTCCCAACTCCAAAACAGCCTTTGCTGTGTTCTGCAATGCTATATCCGATAATTTACATGGACCGGCATTAAAAATGTGCTTTCTCATAAAATTTAGTTTAATTTTTACTCTTCACTATTGTTTAGTGTTTCGCAAAGTTAGCAAAAGCAATTTTGATTTTCCAAATTATATCACTCTTTTAATAGCCATTATTTGTCATATTTACAATAAGTTCGACCACTATGCAAATTTTGTACGAGTCTGATTTTTTTATTGGCAGTTTGTTGTTTCAATTATTATTCGTAACTTTATCGTGCCAAATATTGATTGACAAATTATGATACTGAAAATTAATCAAAACGGAGAAAAGTACAATGTCGATGTTGAGTGTAACAGACTGACATTGGCATGTTCTGAGGAGCTAAAGGAGCAGGTAAAACCTATCCTTGCAACAAATGGTACCGAAGTAACAATCAATCTAAGTGGTGTAAAATTTATTGATAGCAGCGGAGTTGGCAGTCTTATTGCTTTGGCAAAACAGGCAAAAATTTCCGGCTCTAAATTTAACATCACAAATCTTGAGGCAGGAGTAAAGGAGTTGTTTACAATGCTTCGCCTTGACACTGTGTTTAACCTTATAAATACGAATTAACAATAGTAATGCTACGCGATTTCTTCAGAAAATACATGCTGATATGTTTATCACTATTTCTATTCATTATCTGGATTAGTTTCTGCGACAACAACTCTTTGGTAAAAAGGTATTTACTAAAGAGCAAAATTTCAGATTTGGAGGAGCAGTGCGATGACTACTCACGGAAAATCAGCGCCGACTCGACAAGCATATCAGAGATAAAAAAATCCAATGTGAATCTTGAGAAATATGCACGCGAGCGCTACTATATGAAACGCGATAACGAAGATATTTTTATTATTGTAGAATGAACAGAGTTATCGGTATTGATTATGGTAAAAAGAGAGTCGGCGTCGCAGTAACTGACCCATGTGGAATTGTGGCAACCGCATTAGGTACCGTCGCTTCAAATGAGATTTACAAATTTCTCGAAGAGTACTTTAAAAAAGAGCAGGTTGATACCATAGTTGTAGGACATCCAAAACAGATGGACAACACCGACTCGCAAAGCATGACCTATATTGTTCCATTTGTAAAGGCCCTGGGGCGCAAGTTTCCTGACAAGAGGATTGAAATGTACGACGAACGTTTCACCTCGGTTCTTGCCCACAAAGCATTGATAGAGGGTGGTGCAAAAAGACACACAAGACAAGACAAGGCACTCATCGACTCGATGAGTGCAGTTATAATATTAAACTCATGGTTGGAGAGTAAAAAAAATTTATAGACGTATGGTTTTACCAATTTATCTGTACGGACATCCCGTACTAAAGAATGTAAGCAGCGACATTGACAAAGATTATCCCGAGTTAGATACACTTATCCAAGATATGTTCTATACCATGGATCATGCCGATGGTGTAGGCCTTGCTGCTCCACAAATCGGAAAGAATATCCGTTTATTTGTCATTGATACAACTGCATTTACCGAAAACGATCCGGAATGCAATGGTTATAGAAAGGCATTTATAAATGCACATATCCTGGAGCGTTTTGGAGATTTGATTGATCGCGAAGAGGGTTGCTTAAGTGTTCCCGGAATACACGAGTATGTAAAAAGACACGAATCTATCCGTATGCAATATATGGATCAGAATGGAGAAGAACATGAAGAGGTTTTCAGCGGCTACAAAGCATGGGTAATTCAGCACGAGTATGACCATCTGGAAGGATATGTATTCACCGATCACATCTCTGCATTAAAGAAACGATTAATCAAGAGCAAATTGACAAATATTGCCACCGGAAAGAGTTCATGCAGATATAAATGCGTAAGGGGCACAAAATAAATTACCAAATATTTTATTTTTATAATTATTTATCATAATATTGCACCAATAATGCAATATTATGATAAATATAGCCCGTAAATACCCATTCTTGTTTTTATTGCCGACGCTAACCACCGGCATTATTACCGGAGACAACATTTCACTCCCTGGTGCAACTCCCATATATGCCACCACCACACTCATTATTTTAAGCGCAACACTCTTCAGAAAATATTCACATATCTACACCCAGACAATTATACCGATAACCACATTCCTCATCGGAATATTGGCAGCATCAATAAATATTTCCGAATTATTCGGCATTGAAAGCACACTAAGCAACATTAAAATCTTTAATCAAGCTCACCAATATTTTATCGGTAGAAATAGATTATCTATTCAAAATCCGGTTATCTGCGCTCTTACCAATGCTATAACATTAGGAGACAAAAGTGAGCTTACCCCCGAAATAAAACGCTTGTTTGCAAAATGCGGAATAATGCACATCGTAGCTGTATCCGGGCTTCACGTAGGGGCAATCTACCTTATGGTCCAAAAGCTATTTCGGTTTTTAAGAACACCTATTCTACAAAGTAAAATTACAGCCATAATCTTTATCTGGTTATATTCCATTGTAATCGGGATACCCCCTTCGGTACTTAGGGCCGCAGCCATTCTGACCTATATGATTATTGGAGAGATGAACAACAAGAGTTTCAGTTCTCTTAATGGAATTATGGCCTGTGCCTTTTTCACTCTCATTATTGCTCCGGAAAATCTCTACAACCTTAGCTTCCAGCTATCCTATGCCGCCTATATCGGAATCATATTGCTTTTTCCCATATTCGCTCCTGCAAAAAAGGGTGGCAACAAACATATCAAAAAGATCATTGCCTCGATTGGAGTCTCTGTTGCCGCCCAACTGCTCACTACCCCTATCACTTTGCACTATTTCCACGGCACCAGCATTAACAGCTTTATTCTTAATATTGTTGTGGTTCCGTTAACATCGTTGCTTCTCTACTGCGATCTTTTTACCTTACTTACACCACAACCTATATCACTATTTCTTGGAAAATTTACAGAATTATCCGGCATGGCAATCATTAAAACCACTGAATTAATCGAACCGATAAATATCTATATTGATAATATTTATATGAGCGAGGCCACTATTTTGCTATACTATACTCTACTTTTTGCTCTATTTGCCGTACTACCTAAAACCACACATAAATTTTGAGTTCTTAGGAATCTGTCTTATATTTGCAGTTACATAGACGAATCATTATGGACATAGTTATAGCAGGAGCAGGTGCGGTCGGTACTCATTTGGCAAGAATGCTAAGCCGACAAAATCACACAATTACCCTTATTGATCCCGACTCAGAGAAGCTGGAAAACATCGAGAGCCAAATTGAGGTTATCACCAAAGTTGGCTCATGTATTCTATTAAGCGTTCTACGCGATGTTTCTGTGGATCAATGCGATCTGTTTGTTGCTGTCAATCCAACAGAAGAGTTAAACATCAATGCTGCCATCATGGCCAAGAAACTCGGAGCCAAGCACACCATTGCACGCGTAAACAATAGCGAATACCTTGAGCCCGAGAGTGCCGATTATTTAAAAAGTGTTGGTGTTGACGAGATTATCTATCCTGACAACCTTGCCGCAATAGAGATTGAAAATTCATTGAAACAGATTGGCTCAAGACAGCTACACGAATTCTCTGATGGAAAGCTCCAGGTAATGGGAATCAAATTATGGGACAATGCGCTAATACTTAACATGTCTCTTATAGAAATGGCCAACCAGTTCGGAGCAGAGCTTTTCCGTATTGTTGCCATTAAGAGAGCAACGCACACCATAATTCCCCGAGGAAATACAGTTCTCAAATATGGAGATCTGGTCTATATAGTAACCAAACCCAAAGATGCAAAGAGCATATTTGAATTATGCGGTAAGAACTCGTTCGAGATAAAGAGTGTTATGATCGCAGGAGCAACTCAGTTAGGAGTAAAAACAGCGGAACTTCTCCAAGACAATTACAAAGTCAAACTCATAGACCCCGACAGGGAGAGGTGCATTCAGGTTGCTGACCAACTAACCGACACACTCGTCATAAACGGAGATGGACGTGACCTGGATCTGTTGCGCGAAGAGAACCTTAAGAATACCGATGCTCTTATCTTCCTGACCGAGAATTCCGAAGAGAACATTCTAGCAAGTCTTTTGGCAAAAAAGCAAGGAACAAAAAAGGTTATTGCACGCGTAGAGAATATCGATTACATTGATTTAGCAGAAAATATTGGCTTGGGAACAATTATCAATACAAAGATGATTGCCGCCGAATATATCTACCGCCACACCTTGAATGTAAACGTACAACATTTGAAGTTTATCAACTTTACCGACGCTGAGGTATTTGAACTGCAAGCAGAACAGGGTTCATACATTACAAAACGCCAGATTAAGGATTTGAACCTACCGGAAAACACAACTTTAGGAGGCATTATTCGTGGTAATGAAGCCCATATCGCTACCGGTAACACCCAAATAGAAGCCGGAGATCAGGTTGTTGTATTTGCACTTTCGAGTGTTGTAAAAAAGATTATTAAGCTGTTTCAAAAATGATAAATTTCAGGTATATAGCCAATATTTGCGGCAAACTGCTCTACATTGAGTGCTTTTTCGTAATAATCTCCGCCTTAGTTGCCTTATACTATGGTGAGGATGACTTTTGGCCATTTATACATACAGCTGTAATCATCTTCGGAATTGCAACTGCAACCATTTGGGGAATAAAGCCTACCGACACAACTTTAACAAGAAAAGACGGCTATTTTATTGTTACCGTTATATGGCTGTTATTCACCCTATTCGGCAGTCTGCCATATATCATATCAGGCTACATACCAAACTTTTCTGATGCTCTGTTTGAAACAATGTCAGGATTCACAACCACAGGCTCAACCATACTTAGCGACATTGAGGCACTGCCACACGGCATGCTATTCTGGCGTTCCCTTACTCAGTGGTTAGGAGGAATGGGAATCATTACCCTATTTATAGCACTGCTTCCAAGCCTGGGTATCGAAGGACGAGATCTGTATATAGCCGAAGACACATCACCTCTTCATAGTAAAACAGGTGCAACATTTGCCTACACAACCAGAACCTTCTGGATAATATATCTCACAATGACAATTGTCTGTACCGTCTTATTGAAAGTCGGAGGAATGGATTGGTTTAATGCTCTGAATCACTCATTTACATCGGTCGCTACGGGAGGATTCAGTACCAAAAACTTAAGTGTCGGATTTTGGGGCGATGCCCCTATGATTCAATACGTTCTGATCATCTTTATGTTTATCGGAGGTATTAATTTTGCTCTTATCTTCTCTCTTTTTAATCGACACTGGAAGCGCTTTTTTCAGGATTACGAGGTGCGTTTTTGCGTAGGAATCATACTTGTTGCAAGCATAATTATTGGAGCATTACTATATTTCCATGACTTCCACAACATTGAGGGAAGTTTTAGAGCCGCTCTATTCCAGATTGTATCATTAATGTCAACCAGCGGCTTTGTAACAGAGAACTATGAATTGTGGCCGGGTGTTGTATTTCCACTGATAATCTTTGTCATGTTTACCGGCCAATGCTCCGGTTCAACGGCGGGAGGATTGAAGTGCATACGTGCATACGTGGTTTTCAAAACCATATTTACCGAAATGAAGCGAATTATTCACCCCAATGCCATTATTTTGGTTAAGTACAATAATCGAGGCATCAAACCACAAGTCACCAACTCGATTATGAACTTCTTTATCTTATATGTTCTACTGATTATTATCGGCAGTTTGGTCCTTTATGCCATGATGGGGTCACAGGCAGACTGGACCACAGCAGTCAGTGCATCATTAACATCTATCAGCAATGTCGGACCGGGATTCGGGCAAGTGGGCCCATCAACAACATTTGCATGGATGAATGACTCATGCAAACTGTTCTGCTCGATCCTTATGCTTATCGGACGATTGGAGATGTTTACGGTTTTGGTTCTCTTTACTCGAGAGTTTTGGCGCCGATAATATCAGAAACATTTCCACGAACCGCCTGAACCAACTCCATTGGTTTTAATTTGAATTGTAATCCTCTTATACCCGCACTGACATAAATGTAGTCAAACCCTTGACAAGTTTCATGAAAGTATGTCGGAAACAGTTTTTTCATGCCTATAGGAGAGCATCCTCCCCGCACATAACCTGTCAATGGTAGCAATTCTTTCATTGGAATCAAATCACAATTCTTGTTGCCCGACACCTTTGCCGCCTTTTTCAAATCAATCTCTTTATCGCCCGGAATCACACAGACAAAGTGTCCTGTTTTATCTCCTTTCAGTACTAACGTCTTGAAAACCTGCTCAATAGGTTCATTCAACTGAGCAGCAATATGAGTTGCAGAAAGGTCCTCTTCATCCACAATATATGGGACCAAATCATACGCTATTTTCGCCTTATCCAAAAGACGGGCTGCATTGGTTTTATTTATCTTTTGTGCCATATTTTTTACCCTGTAATATTGGACAAAATTAAAAAAAATTAACTATGTTTGTACCTAATAATCACTTTGAAAAAATCGTAACAATTCAAATATATGAAACACGGCAAAAAGTTCATTATGGGCGCAACTCTGCTACTTGCAGCCACAGCATGTAATAGCTGGGAGAAGCCCTCTGCACCGATTAACGAAGTGTCATTTACCAATGTTCACTTCCACGATGTATTCTGGACCCCCAGAATTGAGACAAACAGAACCGTATCGATTCCTTCGGCATTCTATCAGTGCGAAATCAATGGTCGTTTTGACAACTTCGCCATTGCTGCAGGACTGAAAAAGGGCGAACACAAAGGAGACTACTCGTTCGATGACACCGACCCATACAAGATTATCGAGGGCGCATCTTACTCACTTGCAGTGAAATACGACGAGAAGCTTGACCATTATCTTGATAGCGTCATTAATCTTATTTCATTGGCACAAGAGCCTGATGGCTATTTGACCACCTGCGTAACAAACAAATGTTACAGACTTTCAGGATGGTGGGGAACAAAACGTTGGGAAAAGATGAACAGCCATGAGCTTTATAACAGCGGCCACCTTTACGAAGCTGCAGTTGCTCACTACATGGCAACCGGCAAACGTACCCTTCTCAATGTTGCCATAAAGAATGCAGACTTAATTTGCGAGACATTTGGATTGGGCGAGGGCCAGATTAAATACCCTTCAGGACACCCTATTATCGAGATGGCTCTATGCAAGCTATACAAAGTTACCGGCGAGCAGAAATATCTTGATCAGGCAAAATATTTTGTAGAGGAGACCGGTCGTTTAAGCAACGGACGCGCTCCGGGAATCTACAGCCAGGATCATCTGCCTATTCTGGAACAAGAGGAGATTGTCGGCCACGCAGTACGTGCCGGCTATCTATACTCGGGAGTTGCCGATTATGCATCTCTTGCTAATGACACCGTATATTTCAAGGCATTGACCCGTATTTGGGAGAACATGGCAGGCAAGAAGCTCTACATTACAGGCGGAATGGGTTCACGTCCGCAGGGCGAGGGCTTTGGACCGAACTATGAACTTCACAACATGACAAACTACTGCGAGACCTGCGCTTCGATAGCCAATGTATATTGGAACCACAGAATGTTCCTTGCTACCGGCGATTCAAAATATGCAAACATTGTCGAGCGAGCAATCTATAACGGAGTTATGGCAGGAGTATCACTTAGCGGGGACCGATTCTTCTACGATAACCCACTTGAGTCTATGGGACAACACGATCGCGCCGAGTGGTTTGGATGTGCATGTTGTCCGGGCAATGTAACCCGCTTCGTTGCATCAATTCCTCACTACATGTATGCAACCCAGGAGAATGACATTTTCGTGAACCTATATACTCAGGGCGAGGCCGAAATCGAGACCTCGTCTAACAAGGTGAAAATGACTCAGTACACAAATTACCCATGGAGCGGGAACATCGAGTTCAAGGTTGAACCTCAAAATGAGGGTCAATTTGCTATACGCTTCCGTGTTCCTGACTGGGTAACACAATATCCTGTTGCTACAAAGTTGTACTCATACACCGATGCTCCTGTGAAATATACAGCAAAGGTTAATGGCAAAAAGGCCCGCCTTAACATTCAGGACGGCTACATTACCATCTACCGCACCTGGAAAAGCGGAGATAAGGTTGAGCTTGAATTCCCTATGGAGGTTCGTCGCGTAAGAGCCTGTGATTCAGTTTACGATGACCGAGGTCTGTTGGCAATCCAACGCGGTCCGATTGTATATTGCCTTGAGGGCCAGGATCAGGGTGACGAACATGTATTCAACAAATACATACCTGAGAATGCCAAGTTTACCGAGGAGTTCAAAGGAGAGTTGTTGAACGGTGTGGTTGTTTTGAAAACCACTGCAAAGCGTCTCAACAGCGATGGCACCGAGAACGATGAGCAAGTTACTGCCATTCCATACTCGACATGGAACAATCGCGGCAAGAGCGAGATGATTGTATGGATTCCCGAGAGTGCCGAGCACGCCAAGCCTACCCCAGAACCAACTATAGCAAGCACTGCAACCTCGTTCATTGTACATGTACCTATCCAGAATGATGCACAGGCATCGGAGACATACTACGAGGCTATGTACGGTGTAAATGACCAATGGGAGCCAAAGAGTTCAGGCGATATTTCAAAACCATACCACTTCTGGTGGAGAACATCGGGAACTGTCGAGACCATCGAGTATGAGTTTAAAAAGCCAACTCAGGTTTCAAGTGTCGATGTATATTGGCTGGAGTTTGATCACTACGACGGAAACTATAAACTTCCTGAATATTGGACACTTTACTACAAAGATGGCAAAAAGTGGAAAGAGGTTGAAACATCGGACACCTACGGAACAGAACGAGATAAATACAACCACCTCTCATTCAAGCCGGTAACAACATCAGGACTTAGAATTGCTGCAAAATTACAACCGGGTAACTCTGCAGGAATCATTGAGTGGAAAGTAAATAAGTAATCAATAAAACAAACAACTATGATTAAAAAATTCTTATGTGGGTTGACAGCTATGCTTATTGCCGGAGCATCTGTCTTTGCTATGAGCGCACCCGAGGGAAAGAGCTACTACTCTCCCAACAAAAAAATCGGTGTTACAATTAACGGTGGCGAGCACATTCAGTACGCAATCACATTGAATGGCGAAACCATTTTGGCACCATCGCCCATCTCTTTGAAACTAACAAAAGATGCATGGTCAAAAGGAGCTATCAAATCAATCAAATCAAAGAGCGTTGCGTCAGAGACAATCGTTGCTCCATTGTATCGCCAGAAAAGCTATGAGACAGGAGGTTACACCGAGGTAACTGTATCTACATACGCAGGATACAACATTATCTTCAGAATTTACGACGAGGGTGTTGCATATTGCTACTCACTTAATAAAAAGGGCGAGGTGATTATCTACGACGAGTTGGCTAACTTCACATTGCCAAACGATAATACAGTATATTTGTCACACTCAACAAACCCAAGAAAGCAGGTAGCAATGGCATTCCAAAACAACTACCAGGTAACCCCTATCAGCAAGGCAAACGATAAAATTTTGGCCTTCTTCCCAATCGCTGTTGATTGTGGTAACGGAGCAAAGATGGTCATCACCGAGGCTGAGTTGGAGTCATATCCCGGAATGTTCGTAATGGCACAGCCTGCAAACAAGAGCTTGAATGCCGAGTTTGCAAACTATCCAAAATCTATGGCTAAATATGATTGGCGTCAGCAGTCATACGTAACCGAGACCGAGGAGTACATTGCAAAGGTTCAGGGCAAACGCAACTTGCCATGGAGAGTTATTGCGATCTCTGAGTGCGACACTCAACTTCCTGTAAACAACTTGGTTTACTCTTTGTCATCTCCAAACAGAATAGGCGATGTTTCATGGATCAAAGGTGGAAAAGTAGCTTGGGACTGGTGGAACGATTGGGGTGTATATGGAGTTGATTTCGAGGTTGGAATCAATACTCAGACCTACAAATATTACATTGACTTCGCATCAGAGAATGGCATTGAATATATCGTTCTTGACGAGGGTTGGTACAATCCAAGAAGCGGCGATATGTTGACAATTGTTCCCGAGATTGACCTTGAGGAGCTTGTAGCATACGGAAAATCCAAGAATGTTGAGATTATCCTTTGGACTGTCTTCAATGTTTTGGATGAGCAGTTAGAGGCAGCTTGCCAGAAGTACTCTGACATGGGAATTGTTGGTTTCAAGATTGATTTCCTTGATCGCGACGACCAGACAGCAACAGAGATGGCATACAGAATTGCCGAGACATGTGCAAAATACCACCTGACAGTTGACTACCACGGTTACTACAAGCCAACAGGTATGAGCAGAACATATCCAAACATCATTAACTACGAGGCAGTATTCGGAATGGAGGAGGCTAAGTGGGAGCCGATTAAGGATATGCCAGAGAATGACGTAACAATTCCATTCATCCGTATCCTTTGCGGTGCTGTTGATTTCACTCAGGGAGGAATGAACAACGCTTCAAAAGAGAACTTCCGTCCAATCTACAACGACCCAATGACTCAGGGAACACGTTGTCACCAATTGGCTACATACATTGTTTACGACTCTCCACTTGTAATGTTGGCCGATTCACCAACTGCATACAAAAACGAGCAGGAGTGCGTTGATTTCATTGTATCTATCCCAACTATTGTTGACAAGACAATTATTCCACAGGGTAAGATGGCAGAGTATGTTGTTACTGCACGTCAGGCAGGTAACAACTGGTATGTTGGAGGTATGACCGACTGGAACAGCCGCGACATTACCGTTGACTTCTCATTCTTAGGCGATGACGAGTACGAGGCAACAATCTTCACCGATGGAAAGAATGCAGACAAGTACGCATACGACTACAAATCAGAGAAGATGACCGTTAACAAATCTACCAAACTGGACATCCACATGGCTAAAGGTGGTGGTTTTGCAATGACTCTTATCAAAAAATAATTGTACATTAATCGGACATTATAATGACAATCAAGAAATTATTTAAGAATATAGCAATGAGCTCGGTGGCAGTGGCAACACTGCTACCCTGCTTTGCTCAAACCGCATCTGCACAACAGAGTGGTTTGGCATACAATGCTCCAAAGACAGGCAACCCAATCATTCCGGGTTACTTTGCCGACCCGACAGTCCGCAAATTTGGAGACACCTACTATGTTTATGCAACAACCGACGGAAACGGTGAGGGATTCGGACCAAGCCAGGTATGGACCTCAAAGGATTTCGTCAACTGGACAATCATGCCGATGAACTGGCCTATTACCCACTGGTATTGGGCTCCCGATGTTTGGGAACACAACGGTGAGTACTATTTGATGTATTGCCAGCCATGCCAGTTGCACTTAGGAAAATCAGAGTCTCCACGCGGACCATGGAAGAATGTATTGGGTCAGCACGATGCAGTCCTTATGCCGGACCGTTTCGTTACCAACTGTATCACTCTTGATGGACAGGTATTCTTCGACGACGATGGTAAAGCATACGTCTATTTCGGAACATGGGGAATCTATCCCGGATTCGGTTGTGGAGTTTGTGAGTTGGATTCAAACATGATGCTTACCGATAACAAGCGCTTGATTGTAAACACCGAGGCTACCGAATTCTTCGAGGCCCCATTTGTAATTAAACACAACGGAGTTTACTACCTGACCTACTCGGCAGGTTCATGCCATGACCACACATATCGCGTTAAATATGCCATAAGCAAAACCGGCCCAATGGGACCATACGAGAGTCCTGCCGACAACGTGATTCTTGAGACAAATGCCGACGGAACAATTCATGGCCCAGGTCACCACTCTATTCTTGAAGAGAATGGCAAATTCTACATGGTATATCACCGCCACGATAACCCACACTCAACACGTGGAATGCACCGTCAAATCGCAGTTGACGAGATGGTATTCAACGAGGATGGTTCAATTGCAAAGATTAAGGGTTCTCACGACGGTATCGGAAATTTGCAACCACTTACAACCGGTGAGAATATCGCATTTGGCAAGCCTGTAACAGCATCTTCATACTATAGCGAGGACTACAAACCTCAATATGCTACCGACGATAACAATGGAACATTGTGGCGTCCGAAGAGCACCAACGCCGGCGAGTGGATTCAGGTTGATCTTCAAGAGACCAAGAAGATCAGTCGTATCTGGACACAGTTCGAGTTACCAATGACCTACTATCAGTACTATATCGAAACCTCGCTCAATGGTAAAGACTGGACAATGTTTGCCGACAAGCGCAACAACTTCCTTTGCGGTAGCCCTATGGTTGAATATGGCGATACCGAGGCTCGCTACATTCGCTTGACCTTTACCGGTGCAGAGAAACAAGGTGTTGCCGGAGCTGTTTGGAATATAAAGGTATTCGAGACAAGCCATATCGATCCTCCTCAAATGTTGGTAGGCTTGGGTGGAAACTCATTTGTCGATGGCGAGTGGAAGAACCAGGCAGGAATGTTGGGTCGCTCATTCCAGACAACACAGGGAAGTGCAAACATGAGCGTCATTGACGGTAAAAACTGCGTTACAATCAACGGAGAGTTGAGCAGCACATTCACAATGCCTGAGCAGTTCTATAACGGCGAGGCGTGGACATTGACCTACAAGGTTTATGGAACTGTTGCCGATGCCAACAAACAGTATATCTCTTGGAATGGCACATTCGCTGAGAAACTTGCAAAGAAGGTTCAAAGCACAACAGCCGAGCAGTGGCAACACGTTGCATTGATTTGCGACGGTAAGATTGTTACCGTATATATCAACAACGAAGAGGTTGGCACATTCAAGAACAAATACGCAAAGGTACCAGGAAAGATGGTTATCAAGAGCGAGCATGAGGTACAATTGGCAGCAATTCGTCTATACAACTGGGCTCAGCATACTGCCGAAGCCGAGTACGATGCAACAGTTGAGATTCCTGAGTTCAATGGTAAAGTGGCACCAAAACCACAAGGATTGTTGATTGACATCAACGCTGCCGACTACACCGTTGGAACAACCGTTAATAATGTTAAAAACAACACAGGTATGGGAACATTCAATGCCGAGGGTTCTGCAATACCTGTAACATTGAAGGAAAACCGCATTGCATTCCAATTGGATGGTGGCCAGAAGTTACAATCTGATTTTGCTATGCCTATCAACATGAAGGATAACGCACCATACACCATGACTGCGTGGATTCTTAACCCCGAGGCAAGCGAGCGTGAGTGTATTGTTGACCTTCACCCTGTTGCTCAAGATGGTGAGCTTGGACGTATTGTATTCGGAAACGGATTCAACAACGGAAGCGGAATTATCTTCCACAACGGCTCATACGAGGAGTATGGAATGCGCGACTATCAAGGCTCAAACGAGTGGCACCACTGGGCTGTTACATTCGACGGACACATGGAGCGCGTATATTGCGACGGCAAACTAATCAACGCCAAGAATGTAAAGCTAAGAATGATGGCGAACCGCGTGGTTACCATTGGTCAGACTGCCGACTCAGATTGGGGCTTCAGTGGCTGGATCAGCACAGTTAAGGTTTACGACACTCCTCTAAGCGCAGAGCAGATTGCTGCCGAGGCTAAGGCCGAGGGTCAAAAGAACATTCTGTTCCGCATTGCAATGAGCGAGATTGAGGCCGGAGAGTGGCAGAACCAGGCTGCTTGGGGCGGTAATGGAACAATAGGTGCTCTTACTGCAAGCAACGGTAAAGTTGCATACCAGGGAGCTGCAACCATCAACAACATTAATGTAAACAACGCCGTTAAAGGTATCAGCTTTACTACAGTATGGCCTAAGTATATCTCAAAGAGCGTAAATATCATTAATTGTCAAGGCATAAACATTGCCCTTACCCGCAACGGATTATCTGTAAACGGACAGAATATCGCCATTGAGAAACAGAGTGGCTGGAACCACATAGTTCTTCAAGCACAGGGTGAGAACCAGTGGTGCGTATGGGCAAACGGACAAGAGGCCGGCCAGATAACAGCAACAGCTGCCAATACCGACAATCCTACCGCAATTGTTATTGGAGATAAAGTGGGCAAGAGCGTTATCAGCGAGTTGTCAATATATGGAAAGGAGCTTAAAGCCCAAGACATTCAAGATATGTACAAGAGTTTCACAACAAACTCACTTGCACAATATGACCTGCAATTGACAGCAAAGGCTGTAACACCCGACTATGTTCGCCTATATGTTACCGACAAGGGTGGTAAAGATTTGAGCGAAAGCATACTTCTTTACGAATACCGGCACGGAACAACAAAAAGTGCATGGGAGGGAGGCTCTGAGTACCTGTTCAAAATTGAGAACAAGAGCAAAACAAATCTTGAGACCTTCAAGGTAAGCGTAAAAGATTTGAGTGGTAACATTACAACAGCCATTGCTCCTGTAACTGTCAGCGTATCTCCAAAGGAGTTCAATATTTATCAGGATAACTTCGACACCGACATTGACTACCACAATGGAACCAACGGAACCATTTGGGATGGGCTGTTCGGCTACAACCTGAACGAGGTTATTGCCAAGAGCGAGGAGGGAAATCTTGTACTTGGCTCAAAGGACAGAAACTATGGCGCACGCGAGCAGAACCATGGACCTCTTCTATATAAGGAGGTAAATGGCGATTTCGTTGCCGAGGTTCAGATTACCGACTACACCGGATATAAAGGCGGTAGAACTGTTGGATATAACGAGGGAGGTTTGATGGGACACACCTTTGGTAATCGTAACATGAACCAGTTGGTACAGTTGGGTATATTCCCTCACTACGATCAGGGAAATATGATTACCTATATTCAAGGACCTGCTCGTATCCAAAGAGCAAATATGTTGGGAAGAAGAGCCGATATGTATTTACAGATTGAGCGTAGCGGTGATTACTTCTACTTCCGTACAAGTTCTGACGGTAAGGATTGGAAGAACATGCCATACTCTCCAATCTATCGTCCTGATCTAAAGGAGAAGAGCATAAAGGTTGGTCCATTCCAGGTAACCTATACCGATGGCTTCGGCGAATACAAATTCGACAACTTCAAGCTATGGATAAAAAAATAGTTAGGAGTTAGAAGTTAAAAGGGTTGAATTTGCAAGCAAATTCAACCTTTTTTTTCACCCTTACTTTATCTCACTTAAACTCTAGTCACCTCTTCAACTCCATCTATCAAATTCAAGCAGGCAATAATAGCCGACAACTCATTGATCGAATGTACCATAATACCTACCTTACAGTGAGAAAGAGAATAATTAGGCTCCATATCCAAACGGACAATATTCAAACCCAGATCAATCGATATAACCTTTATCAAATCATAAAGAATCTTCTCGCGGTCAACAGCAACAATATTCAAATAGACTGGATATAATCTTTGATCACTACTCCTAAAGCGTACAGAAACTATAGAATCGCCAAACTTAGCCGAGCGCGAAATGGCATCGGCACAATTGCGTTTGTGTAACATTAAAGGTTTACCCGCTCCCTGCTCAAACCCAATAACCTCCTCGCCCGGAAGTGGCAGACACAATGGGCAACGATCAAACTGCATTTCTGCTATATGTTCGCTATCATACTTACGGAACCAAGCCTGAATGGCCTTTCTTGCCCTGAAACTCTTGACAATATCCAACCAGGAACGGTGAGGAGTTGCACCCTCGCGGGTTCCAATCTCAACTCTATCGCCACGATTCAATACAGTCTGTACCGGCACAATCATTCCATTTACCCTTGCATATACAGCCTTATGACCAATAGAGGTGTGAATATTGTAAGCAAAATCCAATGCTGTTCCTCCCTTTGGCAGAACAATTGACTGTCCCTTAGGAGTAAACACGGTAATATCGTCGTTATAGAAATTACATACAACATTTTCGATAAAACCATCATCCTCCTTACCGTAAGCTGCAATTTCACGCAACACCTCCTTGAAATTCTCAACCCAGTGCTCTGAACCCTCGCCCTCGGCAATACAACCCAACTCGGAATTATTCGCCATTCGAACAGAACCAACATGCATCTCTATCCATTGGCCATTACCACCCATTAACTTAAAGTGGAGAGCCTGGTAACCATTCTCCTTAGGAGTATCGACATAGTTCACCAAACTACCCGGCTTTTCCTTAAATATATCGGTCAACAACGAATATATCTCCAAACACTGCTTCTTCTCAATTCCACGCGCAGGCTGATCCTCAAATACGACATTGATAACCTGTATCGCCTCAATTTGGCGGAACTGCTTACCTGAAACCTGCATCTTACGCCAAATTGCATATACACTTCTGGTTTGGCAACGAACATACGCCTTGATTCCAACAGCCTCCAAGCGTTTGTTTATCATGAGCAGGAACTCGTCCATGAAATCTTTGTTCTCGCGCTCATACGCCAGAACCTTTGAACGCAACTCTGCATATTCATACGGAGTTCTGAACTTCAATGACAAATTCTCCAACTCCGACTTAACTACATAAAGCCCCAAACGGTTAGCCAGAGGGGCATAAAAATAATCGGTCTCTCCGGCAATTTTCATCTGCTTGTCAGGTCGCATACTCTCAAGAGTACGCATATTGTTCAGGCGGTCCGCAAGTTTAATAAGCAATGCACGCACATCATAATTGATTGAGTACAACATTTGACGGAAGTTGTCAAGCTGCTTTGTCATATCGTACTCACTCTTCTGCTTCTTCGTTACAGCATCGACAAGAAAGGCAACATCATCCCCAAAACGCTCCTTTATATCATCAATGGTATATGGTGTATCCTCAACAACATCGTGCAAAAGCGCAGCAATAATTGGATCTGCACCCAAGTGCAATTCCTCGGCAACTATCGTTGCAACTCCTACAGGATGAATAAAATAGGGATGTCCGCTCTTTCGCTTTTGACCTGCGTGTGCCATTGCGCCAAAATCGTATGCCTCACGAATTCTGCGTTGATCAATCTCATTCTTACCCATATATGCCGCCCTAAAGAAATGGTCACGACACTTTTCCAACTCGTTGTTTAAATCTGTCTCAATCATAACAATCATTATGTAGTCATACAAAAATAGTAAAGATTTATAAAATTTAGATACCTTTGTAAAAAAATCATAATATCATGAAGAGAGTTATCATAGCAATTACCCTTATTGTCATTACCATTGGCAATATTTCTGCACAAAAATCGGAATCAATTGAAACATTCTTGAAGATTAAGAATGAAGCATTTAACAACTCAGGAATTGAAGAGTACTCGTTTTGGTTTACGGATTACATGGGACCAAGGTTATCTGCTTCGGACATGTATCTAAGAGCTGAAAAAGTTGCAGGCGAACTGTTTGAAAAGATTGGACTTGAAAATATTGAATCAATCAAAGAGCAAGACTTTAACTTTCAGGGATGGGATTACAGCAAGTGCTATATTGCAATGACAGCTCCATACTATAGTAACTTTGCAGCAGTTCCTGCTGCTTGGTGCGGTTCTACAAATGGTTCCATTTCAGGTTCTGTAGTATATTTCAATGCAAAAGATAAGAATGAGATTCAAAACTACAAAGGACAGCTTAAAGGGAAGATTGTACTTCTTCCAAGTTCTAACAAACACTCTGAACCTCACTACCGGAATGCGGAAAACAGACGAATAAACCAAGAGGCCCTTGATTACATGGTATATGATACCAGAGTATCAAACAATCTGAAAGGATCAAGAGCCAACAGAGCGACTATCAGTACCGATAATGCCACAACAAATGGCGTACACTTGCGTGAATTACGCCGATTTGCACACAGGGAAGGTGCCGCAGCAATTGTATACGAGGATGGCTACTACAACATAATCAGCGGTCAAAGCCCATGGTTCTACGAAAGAATTGAGAACTGCGGACCCGAGATTGCAATTTCCAAAGAGGAACTTAACAGAATGGTCAGACTTATTGAACATAACGTTCAAGTGGATATTGAGTTACAACTTGAAACCACATTTAATGGTAATTACGCATTAAGTAATCTCTTTGCCGAGATACCGGGCAAGAACAAAAAAATTAGAAATGAATATGTTCTTATTGGAGGTCATTTAGACTCATGGCTTGGAGGAACGGGGGCAAACGACAATGCTTCAGGATGTATTGTTGCAGCCGAGGCGATGCGCATACTTAAAGCAATTGATGCAAAGCCGGAAAGAACCATCAGAATTGCTCTTTGGAACGGCGAGGAGCAGGGAATTTTAGGTTCTGCAGCCTACGCAAAAAGAATTTTTACCGATAGTACCGCTCCTAAGAATATGGTTCTTTACCTGAATACCGATAACGGCTCAGGCCAATTTCGAGGAATCTGCCTTGAAGAGAACTACAAAGCAATCCCATTCTTCAAAGAGTGGGGAAAGGCCATTGAGACATTAGGATTTACAACAATCTCTCCAAAGAAATCATACAGCACCGACCACACCTCGTTTGTAAAGTATGGAGCACCTGCTTATCAGTTTATCCAGGATGGAATGGGCTATGGAATCAGTTACCATACAAATATGGATAGATATGAGCGAATGGCTATCGAGGATATGAGAAGCAATGCTGCAATCATTGCATGGTTGGCCCTTAATGCAGCAAATGACCCATCACGAATTCCATACATGGCTCAATAAATAGACAGTACTTAGTGTAACAAAACAGGAATAAAGAACGTAAATGTATGAAAAATCATAATATGGAATATACAATAGAGCATTATCCCAACATGGGACGTTTTGAGTGCAAAATTTCGGGGCACATCGCTTTTGTTGAGTATCAACTTAACAAAGGCATTATCACTATTACGAAAACCTATGTACCCAAACCATTAGAGGGACGAGGGATTGCAGGTGAACTAGTACAGAAGGTAGCCGAATTCGGTTATGAGAACAGCTACGATCTTAGGGCAACCTGCTCTTATGCTGATGTGTGGCTAAAAAGGCATCCAACCTTTCTTGCAAACCAGCAATAATAAATACAAAAAGAGTTGAATCTGTCGATTCAACTCTTTTTTGCATATTAACTTACAAATCAATTAATCAACGATAGTTGCATTTACCACAATATTACAAGCCTTTAAATTCTCCATATTACGATACTGCATTCTCATTGTAACCTTATCTCCTACGTTTACATGGCTGTCATGACATCCATTTGAGAAATTAAATGGATCACGAGCACCTATCTCAAGGAATGTCAGATCTCCATTTCCCCATGCAACAGTTCCATTATTATCAAACCATCCTCCAAAATCTGCACCTGCAGTATTTTCTGCATCGGTACCATCGGCATTCAAAGGAACCAACGTACATGTAGAGCCCAACTTATTACCAAATTCACTCTTGGTTATACCAAGAAACTCACACACCTTATCGCCATCAACCATAAATGGTTCTCCATGATAACCCATATCACGACTAATATTGATATTATATTGCAATGCTCCTGCCACCTCGAAATCAGCAGCAGTTAACTTCTTCATAATATTAACATTAATCTTAATAGTTGCAGTATAGGTTACTTCCTCAACCACATATACAAATCCAACCTGAACGGCATATGAAGCTCCGGGACTTAAAGCTCCTGGATATTGCGCAACATTATAGACCGAAAAATCTTCTGTCTCCACTGCAACTGCAGCAGAATTACCATGTTGGCAAACATAACCGGCAGCATCATACCAATATCCATAGTTATTTGCAGTATATTCAGTTACCACACTGCCACCAGGCTCAATTGCTACAAACTTAACCGTCCCTGTATTAAGAGCACTTAAGAATTGTAGCTCACTCATAGCAAACGCAGTGTAGATTGGCTCCAAATCGACAACAGCATATGAGCCGCTGTATCCGTTCCATGGATCACTGCTTGCCTGAAATGTTGTTTCGACTACGAGCAAAGTATCCTTCAACCTTAGTGGCGCCTTCTCTGTCCATCTATCCTGTTCCAGGTCTTCCATAGTGATTCCCAACTCTCCCATTTCCGGTTCCTGGGTCGGTTTAGGATCAGACTCCGAACTGCTACTGCAGGCGCTGACTACCCACGTCAGCGCTGCAGATAACATTAATAAGCTTCTTAGTTTCATTCTGTTATAATTTATTGTTTAAGAGAGACAGTAACCTCTACATTTACTGCTGACTCGCTCTGCATGTCTTGATACTGCAAACGGCAAACACAAGAGTTTGAACGGTTGTCAGGGTGCATTCCATAACCAAACGAGATCATATCATTACCCTCCAAATATGCAATACTAGATGACCCCCAACCAATAGTTCCACTAGAACCGAACCATGCTCCATAAGAACCTCCGGCTGTATTCTCACCCTCAGACCAATCATTATTCATTGGCAAGCAATCAATTGTCACACCCTTACGCGCATCAAAATCAGCTTCTGTAATTCCCAATGTGCTACACAAATCGCTCTTTGAAATTGTCAACGTTCCCTGAGTATAATTTCTTGAATTACAGGTAACAGAGTATGTCAATGTTCCCTTAACCTCCATTGGAATTGGTCCTAACACAAAATCAACTCCTGTCATTGAACCAATTGAACTGGTCAATGAATCGTCTACAGGAATTGGTGTCGGAACAGGAACTACAGGCTCTGCTCCCTGTTGAGTTACAGAAAGTTCAACACTCTCAACTCCCTCGGCACTAAAGATCAATTTTCCAACTCTCTCATCGGGAGTATCATTAGCCTCCACCGTTACCTCAAAGTAAATAATAGAGTCTTCACCTTCCGGAAGAGCTTCGGCAGTATTTGGTACACTAACTGCCCCCATCCAATCCACATTACAATGAACCTCTGGTGCTACTCCTACTGCTGATACAGCAACCATAAATTGTGCCTCCTGGGCCGATACTGTCGTATCGGGAGTTATAACCTCTAACTTTAATTCCGGTACTATAGGTGTTGTTGGCTCGGGATCACTGGTATTGGAATCGCAAGCCACTGCAATTGCGGCAATCATTAATGCCGACAAGATATATCTCTTATTCATATCTTAATCTGTTATGGTTACGTTAAACTTAAAGTAAACTGTCTTACCTCCATACTGCAAAACAAATCCCATTTTATATAGAGTATTTGTCTTTGCCATTCCAGTGTAACAACCAGCAACAATACCCGACGCGAAGTTGTTCGATGCCAGATATACCGGATTTGGATAACCCTTAACATCACCATTGGCATCAAAGTATGCGCCATATGTTTCACTTACAGTATTATTATCCGGATAGATCGAACCATCGGCGTTAATTGGATTAAATGTGGCCTTTGATATGGTTGCAACTGTCAATCCCAAAGCCTCAGCAGCATATGTATAATCAGGAACTACTGTGGGTCCACTCCACTGGGTTGATGGCTTCGGGAACTCAACATCATAAGTGTAGGTCAATGTAGCCTCGTCCCATGTCTCAACAATCTTAGGAGGAGTGTTACGCAATGTAGCATTTGTCAACTTAATCTTATATGGCCACTGCTCATCATTTGCATCGTTATCATCCCAAGCATGATGCCAATACTCTGTTGGAGCTCCCATTACAACCAACCACAAATACTGACAATTTGCAGGACACATGAATTGAACGGTTCCTGCTCCATTTGCGCCTGTTGCAGTTCCGGCATCACCATAATATCTGATACCATCTTTATCTACCGCTACAAATCCGAACTTCCAACCTGCTGCATCAACCTTCCATACTGAACCTGAAATCGGTGTTCTGTAACCGGTTGCACCTGCCATACCAACAAGCTCAACACTCATCAATGTCTCTTCAGCCGGAGCTGTCAAACGAATTGCATTGAAACCATAGTTCTCGGGAGCGGAACCTGCGCCTACCTGATAGTAACCATCATCAGTTGCATTCAATTGAGTATAGGTGCTGAATGCATCCCAATATCTGTCACCTCCATTTGCACGTGTATGAACCATATCGTAGGTCTGCAAACGACATGCATACTCGAACATCTCATTATTAAACTCATCCAAAGAGATTTCGGTAATTCTCATATATGTATCAAATGGATCCTCAGGGAATTTTGAAGAACGCCATAGCTTACCGATAAAATCTTTACCCTGCTTATCAATCCAGAAATTCTGGATAAAGTAGTTTGCATATCTTGGCTCCTCGTGCAATGGGTGTTTCATTGTGTTAGGAGGGAACGAACCATACCATCCACCAAACATTCCATTTGGATAAACCATATAGCTCTGCCACTGTGCGCACTGCTCCCACCATGCGCAACCACCATCTCCATCAGGTCCGAAACCATAACGCCAGCCGCAAGTTGTCGATGGAGCATTTGCTCTGTCATACTGAGCATCGCAATATGTCTGATACTGGAAGCTATGACCAATCTCGTGAGCCATTGTATTGGCAGTACATCCCTCGATCCATGCCCACAAAGCACCAATCGTGTTATCGTAACCTGAACCTGTTGCCAAAGCATCAGAAGCGTGTCCCTCAAGAATAAAGATCTGCATCTTATACTGGTCAAGATAAGATTTGCCCTCACCCTTGAAGCCCAAGTCGTTTACGTAACTATCATAAATCTCCTCAGCATATTCAAGAATTCCATCTACATCAAATGCTGTTGGATTATCACCCCAAGATTTATCCCAGAAAAGAATAAAGTTCTCGGTCTGCTTGCAACGCTTGTATGAATAAACGCTGTTGTTGCTGTGGAAGTCATTCTCTTTAGCGCCACCCTCTCTGTACTCGTAAGCAATATAAAACTCCTTATCGCCAAGCTGTTCCAACTCATAGTATGCCTCACCACACTCATACTGATAGCAACGGCCTGCCTGCAACTTCATTCCAGAACCTTTGTACTCTAATGTACCTTCCGAAGTTTGTGCTGTAATTGTCAATACCTCGTTCGATAGGTCAACAGGCATAACTGCCATTCTCAAAGTAACATTTCCATTATACTCGGCAACATTCCAACCCTCACCCGATGCAGTTATTGTAATCTCATCGGTCAACTCAACCGGTTGCAACACTCTGTAATCTGCATCACTGGTTTTTGCGCACAAATTCAAAGTTGCCTTTGTTGGGAAAACTTTGTTACGAGCTTTAATAGTAACGCTCTCAATTGTTGCTGCCTCTTTAGACTCATTAAACACTGTGAAATCCATCCAAGCCATTGTATGCTGGAAGGTCATACTGTTCTTAGTCTCTTTTAACACTTTTGGGGAAGCTATCAACAAATCGTACTGAGTCATGTGCGATGCATTGGCATCATTCTGAACCTGAATTGCAGGAATAGAGAATGTCAATGTCGCACCATCGCAATCTGCACTATATGGATAGTATGCATAGATTGAATCTCCTGTTACAAAAGTTACCTCTTGAACAGGATCTGCATAGTACGTAGTTCCTGATGATTTTTTAATCTCAGCCTCCACACTCAAATTTGAACCACTGGTGATTCCGATTTTATCACCCTCTACAAACGATACCTTCAAACCATCAATAACAGTTCTTGAAGCATCGTCGATTGAGACCTCGAACAGTCCCTTCTCGGCTCCACCGAGTTGATACACCTCGCTATCTTGACACGAAGCCATGATTGCTAAAGCGGGAAGTAACCATAAACTTTTCTTAATCATAATTGTTGTTCTATTTTGTACCTGTTTACTATTTTGCACAACATAACACGCAAATCTACATAAATTAATTTAGATTCACGTAATTATTTCAGCAAAAAAGTGTACAAATATCAAATAAGTTCAAAATGGCAAAGTGCTTTATATATTCCATCATTATCAACCGTATCGGTTATAAATGTTGCAACCTGTTGTACGGCAAACTCGGCATTCCCCATTGCCACCGAATTTTCAACAGAAGCAAGCATAGGAATATCATTGCCACCATCGCCAAATGCAATTGCCTCGGATTTTGAAAAACCGTAATAATCAAGCACTTTTTGAACTCCTATACTTTTACTTGCATCCTTATGGATAATATCGGTAAATGTGTGATACCAACGAGCATCGCTACAGTTCGGCAAAAGTGGCATAACCATAGAATCCTTTGATTTATCAAAGAACGATACCATTTGGTAAATCTCTTGATTCCTGACACTCTCTATAGGGGCAATTGGAGGTACCGGAAAATTAATCAACTCTATCAGTTCGGCAGTATCATTATTGAAAAAATTGGCACAAAGCGAGTGCTCCGACAAAAAGAATGTAGGTATTTCCACTCCACTTTGCTGCAATTTTACAAAATTCTCTATATCGCTACAGGGGATTGGCAACTTAAAAATCACCTCATCGCCTGCAAAACAGTATGCTCCGTTCATGGTAATATAACCATCAAACTGCATATCACCCAAATTATTGATAGTAGCTTTATGCCTACCTGTTGCAATAAAGACCTTTACCCCTTTAGCCCTCAGCAACTCTACTGCTTTTATTGCAGAATCAGGGACCTTGTGGGTATTGAAACTCACCAAGGTCCCATCAATATCAAAAAAGGCTATCTTTATCATCTCTCCAACTCCTCGATTATCCTGGTCCACTCCGCAGCACTGCTGTCGCTCGGAATATTTGAACTAAGCGCCACCGTTCCGATTACCGGCCCGTCAGGCAGACAATTTCGCTTAAACTGCTGCGCAAAGTATCTACGGAAAAATGTCTTCAGCCATTTATAAATCTCGTCGGTGTTATACTTATTGACAAAAGCAATTTTTGCCAAATCGTATATCTTATCGGGAGCAAAACCACTCTTCAAAAAATGGTACATATAGAAGTCATGCAACTCGTATGGTCCAACCAAATCCTCAGTCTTCTGCTTGATATTTCCACTCTCATCGGCAGGGATAAGCTCAGGGCTGATTGGTGTATTTACAATATCAATCAATATTTCGGACGAGGCCCCACTCAACTCCCTAATCGCTACCCATAAAACCAAACACTTCACCATGGTCTTGGGAACACCGCCATTCACACCATACATTGACATGTGGTCACCATTATAGGTTGCCCAACCCAAAGCCAACTCCGACATATCACCTGTTCCAATAACCATACCTCCGCACATATTGGCATAATCCATAAGAATCTGCGTTCTTTCACGCGCCTGGCTGTTTTCGTAGGTAATATTGTGGTTGTCAATATCGTGTCCTATATCCTTAAAGTGTTGAATACAGGCATCTTTTATACTTATCTCCTTAATGGTAATTCCCAATGCCCTCATCAAACCAATGGCATTGTCGTATGTTCTGTCGGTTGTACCGAATCCCGGCATTGTTATTCCAACAATTCCCTTTCTGTCGTATTGCAACTTATCGAAAGTTTTGACAGCCACCAAAAGGGCAAGAGTCGAATCCAGACCGCCCGATATTCCTACAACTGCACTCTTTGAGCCTGTATGTACAAATCTCTTTGCAAGAGCCGCAACCTGAATCTCAAATATCTCTCTGCACCTTAAATCCAATTCGTTCTGCTCCTCGGGAATAAAAGGATTCTCGGGATAGACTCTTGTCAGGTTAAAATCTTCACTCCAAGATTGCTCAATTTCGATTTCAGTAACACCTCCCTGCAATGCCTCGGCAGAGCCCCACGCCTCGGAATTAGCCATACGAGCATGGCGGATATGTTCAATATCTATTTCAGAAATCTGAACCATCGGTTTATAATCCAACGAAACTCCTCGGCACAACATATTACCGCAATCACACACAGCACCCCATGCCACATAAGCATATTTGGTAGTTGATTCGCCGAATCCCGAGTTACTATAAACATAACCCATTGACAATCTTCTACACTGCTCCTTGATTGATGAACATTTTCTGTCTTGACTACCAACTATCATTGGGCTTGAATCCATTCCAAAAACCACATCTGCTCCATTGGCAGCCAAAACTGTCGATGCCGGCAAAACTCCTGACGCCGAAGCACCAACCTCAACTCCAAACTTAAAGTTCGGAGTTGAGAATATCAAATTTGCCCCATTTGCCACTCCGGCCAGTTCTCCATTATATATCACAGCAGCAGAGCTACAGACCTCTACACCAGTGCGCAAAGGCAACCCTACTATGACTATTGTCTCTGAATTTTGAGTTGCAGCAACAATATGCCCCAACTCCCTCATGGCACCATTTAAGAGTATATTACTATACAACAACTCTCCACAACTACCTCCGGTTATTGATAGCTCCGGAAACAACACAACATCTACATTCTGCTCAATGCAGTTCTTTATCAACTCCACTATTTGCGTTGCATTGTAGTGACAATCGCCAACCTTTAACAAAGGTTGTGCCGTTGCAACTCTTAAAAAACCATGTTTCATAGAATTGTATTACTATATGAAACTTGTATTCTTACATCGTAATTATAAGTATCACCCAACTCTTCATCGTACATTACATATCGAATTCCGGCATGATACATATCATTTTCACTCATGCTCTCCTGATCGATCTGAAATATTAACTGAGTAGCACTCTTTGCTCCTACAAAATACAAAGTTGTAAACGATGATGTCTGCGGAATAACATTGCCATTACTACGATACGATGCTCCAAATTCATATCCCTCCGGAAGACGTGGAGAGGTAACCGAAGTCTCTTTCCACTCGTTTCCATTTGTTGTACACCACAAAATAACACGCTTAACCGCACCATTATCAACTGCCTCTTGCAATCTACCGGATAACCCAAAGAACTCTATTATGTCATTTTCCTGAATATCAATGGTCTCAGTACCATCACTCTCAATATAGTCAGAATAGGTATATGAATAGATAGCAGATTGATTGAATGTCTTATGTATCTCGTTCGGATGCCATATACTATTATCCATATCATTGATTGCATCGTTTACTGTCTTATCCTCAAAAACAACACCGGCAGCAGCCTGTTTAACAACGAACTGCAATGTAGTTGGCTCTTGAGTATCATTCATAACAAACTCTACTATACCCTCTCGCTCGGCATCGGTATTCTCGGTAATCTGAATAGTTACCTCACTCTCGGTAACTGCACGACTATCCTTAACTGTAATCCAATCAACTGTAGACACAACTGTATAAGTACGATTGCTCTTTACTGTAATAACCTCCTCACCTCCCATACAATCTACAAACAGGGAGTAACTTGCCAACTCGCAACTATCCAAATCAACTACCGGAGGCTCAGGTTTCGATGATGTGGTATCGGTCTGAGTTGGCTCGGGTGTTGGTTGTGGAGTATCGCTCGGATTATCTGTCGAGTCAGAACCGGAACTACATTCTATACTAAATGCCGCAATCAGGCACAACGGAAATAATATCTTACTTAATTTCATAGCTTTCAAAATTAAAATGTGTATGTATAGTCAACCTCCTCTGTAGATTTCTTTATGAAGGTAGAGCCCTGAAGCTCTGTTCCGTCAACCTTAAATCTGTATGGGAACTGATAATCATTCTTTGTATTACTATCCCACTTCTTTTGGTAATGCTCGGTAGGAGCACCTGTCACCACAAAGAAGAGACGTTTTGTATCTTCAGGAACAGTAAATGTCAATGTCCCGCTGTGATCGCGTTTCATTTCGCTATATACAGGAGTCCAACCTCCGGTTCCGGTACAAGCAACCAAACCCCAACGCCATCCTGGGACAGAACTATACTTATAATCCTGAACATTCTCAACCGAAGGATAGTTGGTCAACCCCTGGAAGTCAATGGTAATCTGAGTTCCTGCCTCGGGCACCTTCAAACTTACAGCATTATATCCGTATGACTGTGGCGAGAAGTTGACATTGTGCGATGTTCCATGATCAAGTGTTACAGTATCCGGATAACAACGATAATAGCCATCCTTGGTATTCTCAATCAAACGAGTCTTGTTGATATACCATTGATTGCGCTCCTGCGATGACAATCCGTCAATCAAATCACGCATATAACCGTTAATCTCCTCGTCATTGAAGCTCCAGGTCATCTCTTTTGCAGCAGCTACCCAAATCTCATCATTAAATTTCTCCTGATCGGTTCCGGTAATGCGCTTATATGTCTGAATCGGATCCTCGCCACTCGTTGACATTCGCCATACACGACCCAAAATATCACGTCCATGCAACTCCTCCCAATAGCTCATTAAATAGAAACATTGGTATCTTAACCACTCGTGAGTAAATCCACGGTGAGCTGTTGCTTGATGTACGGGAATCTCGCAACTCCAATTCTTATACCACTCCATGCACTGCCATGCCTGATAGTTGGCACACATCTCCCAGAAGGCATTACCTTGACCTATTGAGTGTCTATAACCTGCACTTGATGTATGGAACTCTGAATCTATCTTGGCATCGCAATAAACCTGATATTGGAAAGAGTGTCCCAACTCATGAGCAACTGTCTGACCCACAGGTTTACATGCACTTGGAGCAATCCAGAATGCACCAATTACATCATCAACACCTCCTCCGTTGGCAACCCAACCATCGGTATAGAACAGGAATATCATCATTTTATACTTGTCGGTATTCGATGCCCCCTTTATTGTGAATGTCAACTCATCCTGATAAAGAGCATAGAATGACTCCATCTTCTCAAGCATATCATCAATATCAACCTTCATTGATACATTTCCGACTCTCTTTGTACATGTCGATGGATCATCTCCAAATCCCTTCTCCCAGAACACAATCAAATTTTCCGACTCACGTGAGCGCTTCCAGCTGAAATAGCTATTATCATCGTGCAAATTGGCTGTGCTGAAACGGAAACTTCTGTCAAAGTCAGAGACCTGGCTTTTTGGCAAATAGATCTCCTTACCGTTAAACTCCAATGTATGAACAGTACCTGAAGCAAAGTTTTTACCCAAATATCTCTTAGTAAAAGTTCCTTGACTGGTATTTACTGTAACCTTCACATTCACTAAAGACATATCTACAGGAAGTATTGCTGCTCGAAGAGTGGCAGCCTGACCACTCTTTACTGTAGCCCATGTACCCTCGGCAGTTACTGTTAAAGTTTTACTTCTCTCACCGGGATACAATTTCATGTAATCCTTCGAATCCTGACTCTGCAAAACACTAACACGTCCTGACGAGATAAAACCCTCACCCTCTGATTCTATAGTCACACTATTAATCTTTAAATCACTCTCCTCAACATTATTAAATTTAAAGTCAATCCACGCATTTAAACGTTGGAAAGTCAATTTCGGAGTATTCTTTCCTACCGCTACAGGTTTTGCAATCAGAAAATCATACGGAGTTATATGAGTAAATTGCGCATCCTTTTGCACCTGTTCCGTTGGCATGGTAACATCGATACGCTTGGCTGATATATATCCATCGTCAACTATTCCTGCACTCACTATCTTCTCGTTAAATGGATAGTATCCATAAAGGGTATCTCCCTGATTAATCAACAAATTCTTATCAGAATAAGCCTGTTCGCCGGTCTCTCCAATTGTAAACGATGCGTTCTCAACATTAGCACTAAATACACCAACCTTATCCCCCTGTTCAAATAATGTTGAATAACCCTCATAAACTACTCGCGAAGTATTTGTGTTTTGCACTCCTACTTCAATAACAGTACCCTTATCAACTCCCGATGGGATACCCTCGCTATACTCTGTCTCATTGCAACCGAACAAAACCAATCCCGCCACAAAAGACATAGTAAAGATGTTTCTCTTTCTCATGCTATTATTGTTAATTTTTACTCTATTCAATGAGACAAAATTAAAGAAAAATTAAACCATAAGCAATTATAATTATCCACATTTATCTCCCTAAAAGTTAATTTTACTTAACTTTGCCGCTCAAATAGAATAATTAGCTCCACATTATATGTACACCAACTTTAAAGAGTATATCAAAAACAGACTATCAGAGAACGAAACCGAGTTTCAAAACAGCTTGAATCAGAATTCAGAGGCTCTGAATTTTAGCTCATCGGACTACCTTGCTCTATCAAAATGCCAAGAGATAGAACAACGTACCAACCAACTTATGGAGCAGTTCAATTTAGGATTATCATCGATTTTTTACGGATCAGGTTCACATGAAATACACAATTTGTTGGCTCAAAAAATCAGCAACCTTTTCAATACCGAAGAGACTCTGATTTATGCTGCCGACGGAAGTCTGTTCGAACCCTTGTTTGCACAAGAGGACGCAATCATTACCGACGAACTGACACACATCAATCTTACAGGAAATATTCGTTTCTGCAATGCAGCAAGATATACATACAAACATAGTAACATGCGCGACCTTGAAAGTCAGCTAATGCTATCACAGGCTCAACGATTCAGAATCATTGCAACCGACGGCCTTTTTGCCGTTGATGGCGATATTGCCCGTTTGGAGGAGATTTGTGCATTGGCAGAAAAGTATAACGCGTTGGTTTTGGTCGATGAGAGTCACTCTGCCGGTGTTATTGGTCCCAAAGGTCGTGGAGCTGCAGAGCACTGCAATGTAGTGGATAAAGTAGATCTGTTCACAGGAACATTTGACAAGGCATTGGGAGGAACAACCGGAGGCTATATTTCCGGAAATAAAGAGGTTATTGAATTTTTACGCAGACAGGCACAACCATATCTGTTATTGAACACTTTACCGCTTACCCAATGTTGTACTACCATTGCGACAATTGAATATATCACAAAGCAGAGTCAGGCTCGCGAACAACTATGGGAAAATACCAACTATTTCCGCGAGCAACTCAGAAATGCCGGATTCAAATTAAAACAGTCAGGGCCAACAATCTGTACCATGATGACCTATGACACTCTTCTTACAAGAGCATTAATTTCACTTCTTGAGCATGAAGGTATCTATGCACGTTCATTCTGCTACCCGATTGTTCCCAAAGGACAGGCCAGAATTCGTTTTCAATTATCGGCACAATTCTCCGGAAAACAACTCGACCGTGCCCTATTAAAGATAATAGAACACGGCCGAGCAGCAGGGATTATCTGAGTAAGCAATAACTTACTTAGATAGTACCTCGCGAACCTTTGCCTTCATGGCATCACCACGAAGATTACGAGCAACGATTGTTCCATCAGGTCCAATCAACATAATTTGTGGAATTCCCTTAATTCCATAAATATCTGTAGGAATTGCCTGACAGTTGTAGATTACAGGCCAAATAATACCCTCCTCTTTAACAGCCTTCTTGGTTGCATCAACCTTATCCCATACAGCTACACCCAATACATCGAATTTATCTCCGGCACACTCCTTGTAAATCTCAATGATATTAGGAATCTCTGCCTTACATGGTCCGCACCAACTTGCGAAGAAATCAACCAAGATGTACTTACCCTTACCTACATAATCAGAGAAAGATACCTTCTCGCCATTAACTCCACCATCCTCGATAGTGAAATCGGTAAACATCTTACCCTCCCCGGTAGCAGCAAGGGCCTCGATTGCAGCAATCTGCTTAGCCATTCCGGGCTGACTCTTCAAACTCTCCGGCATAGTCTTGATAGCCTCCTCAACCTCAGCAGGTGATACGAAGTTAGTATAAGCGGTAAAGACATCAGCACCTACCATATTGTCCGCATTTGCCATATACAAAGCCTTAAACTTAGCTCCTACTGTTGCAGAAACGCTATCCTGGAAAGCAGCAAAAGCAGCCTGAGCGGCATCTTTATCCTCCATAGCATTAATCTCCTGGTACTTCTGACCTACAGCTTTAGAGGCTTCGGCCATAATTGCATTGTACTCGTTTGTAGCATCGTTCAATTTGGTACCCTTGGCGTATGTGTCACCTCCACGCATTTGAGCATTATCAAGTTTAACCTCGATCTTACCATTCTCAAGAATCAACTGAACTCTTGAACGGCCGGCCATAATCATTGCCTTCTCCGGAGTCTCCTGAACTCCCTTAAATGTAAACTTACCATCTACCAAAGCAGCAGAATCCAATACGGTTCCTGTCTTTTGAGAGAAAAGCATAACCTTTCCATTGCTTACAGCATCCGGATTTGTTACAACTCCGGAAATCTCATATCCTGTTGGTGCACAAGCAACCATTGTTGCAGCCACAGCTGCGATGAATAATTTTCTCATTGTTTTCCTATTAATTTACTTGGTTAATATGCAATATATAATCGCGTCCGTATGTAACCCCATACAACGCTCTGTTTTCAAGTGCAACTCCTCCATCGACAGGCATAAATTTAAATGTCGAGAAGACGCCTGTTTCAGCAACTCCATTCAACTCTTTGTATTTTCCATGCGCCATCTTGAAAGCTAACTCTCCAAAAAAGAGCGCAGTATCGAAACCCTTACATGCCAGATTCGATGGAGCGTAACCAAAATACTTCATAAACTTGGCCGCAAAATTCTTCATGGCATTAGAAGTTCCATCAGTATAGCTATATGTAAAGAGTGTCATATTCAAACGATAATAATTCTCAATATCGAGCAATGTATATGTTTGCCAATCGGGCAATCCTACAAGAGTAACCTTAAACTCATCCTTACACAAAAGGATTATCGGCAATGCTCTGCTCAACTCTGCCTGATTCTCGGTCGGAACAATAAAATAGTTCTCGACATCGGTACGAAGCATTGGTTTCATCAGTGTTGCATTCGAATCTGCATCAATTGCACTGTTCCATTTGTAGGTAACCAACTCTGGTATTTCAGCTACCTTTTGCTTTATCTGATAAGACAAATTACTCATCTTACTGAGTCCCATATCAAGATAAACAACATTTGCCGACGATGAGTGAATCTCATTACGCAACCACAAGGCCATTTCCGATGCCAGACTTGAATCAGAGATATTCAACAACACCAGATTATTGTACATTTTCAATCCTGAACTCTTCGATGATAACGGATAGATTACCGGTGTTGTTTTATCCCCAAGATGGTCACAAAGATATTTTGCCTGCTCCTCATATACCGGACCTATTATCATATCGGGCGCCAATTTGTTCAAAGCCTCCATCTCCGCAGCCAAAAGTTCAACTCCACGACCAATATCGAACACCTGATACTCGACATGAGCCCCGCTGTTCTTCAAACTATCAAGAGCAATTAAAGTTCCTTCGTAGAACTGCATAAATTGTTCAGCCTTAGCCGGAACCTTACGTTCAATAGTTGCCCCCTCATCCTCGTTAAAACCGGACTCTTTTGCATAAAAAGGCAAAAGTATTGCCACCACACATTTTCCTGAGCTATCAGGAACGAACGAGGCCGGAATAAGAACCTCTTTCATGGGATCAATCGGGGTAGTAACAATATTCTGTGGTGCCAACTCCGCTGCACGAGCAGGCAGTTTTACAATCTGTCCTAACTTTAACTTTGTCAAACGGGTAAAACCGGGATTACAATCAAGAATATCGCTAACCTTAATTCCGGTTGTTCTTGATATTGAATATATTGTCTCTTTCGATTTTACTACATACTCCTCATAATTCTGCCCGTAATTCTGAGCAAAACAGAGTATTGGCATCAGTGCCAGAAACAAAATCAATACATTTCTATGCATCATCTCTTTCATATCAAACGCCAAAGTTACGTTTTTTTATGAAAATTCCACTAACTTTGTGCGTTAAGAAAATAGTTTTACCATGAATTTAAACAAAAATTTAAAAATCATACTGCTCAATTTTTTAGGCGCAACGTTGATGATTGTAGCATTAGTCTTCATAACTCTAAGAGTCATTGACTCTTATACTCTTCACAACGAGGTTATTGAGGTGCCCTCGTTTAAAGGAATGTTACCATCACAAGCATCAATACACGCCAATCAACTACAGCTTCAAATTAAAGTAACCGATTCTCTCTATGTTGCCGAAGCTGAGCCGGGGAGTATAATTGATCAATATCCTGCATCGGGTGCCAAAGTAAAACGCGACCGAATTATATCACTGACAGTCAATACTATTGAAGAGGAGAAGATAGCAATGCCCTCGCTCAAAAATGTAGCATTGAGACAAAGCATGAACAAACTCACTTCACTTGGATTCAGAATTGGAAAAATCACATATACCCCATCGGAGTATGAGAATTTGGTTTTGGGATATATCCACCACGGTGACACTCTTGAAGCAGGTGATATGTTATCCAAAGGCTCGGTTATCAATCTGATTCTTGGGACGGGAGTTGCGCAAGGAAGAGTTGCAGTTCCCGATGTTCGCGGATATAGTTTGAAGAGTGCATACCAGACCTTGTTGAATAACCACTTGAACTCGATATATGTAGATAAAAACGGAGTACCCTTGGTTGGTCCTGAGTACGATAACACCCACTTTGTTTTTATGCAAACTCCAAAATCGGACACACTGCTCGATGCAGGAAGCACAATTTTCCTGTACAGCACCGACAACAAAGAGGAGCTTGACCAATTAATAAAGGAGTTGGATTCATTACAGACTGCCGAGGAGCCGATTCAGGCTCTCATTGAATTTAATGAGGAAAATGATCCCGGTTTAAGCGAGGTTTCAGGTCAGGATCTATATGACTATAATGAGGAGTAAAATGGAGGATTTAGAGCTACTGAACGACACCGAAGAACTTGAAGACGAAGAGTTTTCGAGCCAGGAGACCTATGAACGCTTCCATATAACCGTTGACCCAGGACAGGCGCCACTGAGAATTGACAAGTTCCTCATTACCAGACTTGGAGGAGCATCTCGCACCAAATATCAAGAGGCTGCAGATGCAGGGTATGTCTTTGTCAACGGAAAGGCCGTTAAATCCAATTACAAGGTAAAGCCGGGCGATGATATATCTGTTCAAGTTATCAAAAAGGTTGAGGCTTTTGAACTTATCCCGGAAGATATCCCACTCAACATTGTGTATGAAGATGATACCGTTTTGGTAATTAACAAGCCTGCAGGCATGGTGGTACACCCCGCTTTCGGCCACTACACAGGAACTCTTGTCAACGCACTTGCATGGCATTTGAAAGATTCACCGCTTTTTGCCGACAAGACAAACATACGTCCGGGATTGGTACACCGAATCGACAAAGATACATCGGGCCTTTTAGTGGTTGCCAAAACCGAGGAGGCAAAGATAGATTTGTCAAGACAATTCTTCAACAAGACAACCGATCGCAAGTACATTGCTGTATGTTGGGGCGACATTGAAGAGGGGCAAGGCACCATTATCGGAAATATTTGGCGACACGCCCAAAACCGCAAGGTTATGGCGGTCTATCCTGCAGATGGCGAGATTGGCAAAAGCGCAATAACCCACTACAAGGTATTAGAGCACTTAGGTTATGTAAATGTGGTTCAGTGCATTCTTGAAACAGGACGCACTCACCAAATTCGCACCCACTTCAAACACATAAAGCATCCGCTTTTCAATGATGCCGAGTATGGTGGAAATGAAATATTACGAGGCACCACATTTGCAAAATATAAGCAGTTTGTACAAAACTGTTTCGATATATGCCCACGCCAGGCACTACATGCCAAAACACTGGGTTTTGACCATCCTGTAACCAAAGAGCGAATGTCTTTCGACTCGGAATTACCGGCTGATATGCAACAACTTATTGAAAAGTGGCGTACATATGTTGCAGAGCGATAAAAAAAATCATAACTTTGCACCGCTTATTTTAACGGGGCAGACCTGGATTTGACAGCGTGTAGAATAGGTATGTAAGCATGTCGGGCGCAGCGAAACCGTCCCGTAAAACTCGGACGCAAAAATTTTAATTGGCGAGAATAACTACGCTCTTGCTGCCTAACCGAAGCACAGTAGGTGTGGCTTAATCTCTGCGCAAGGCGCGGAGACAAGACATCCGGTTGATGGTTCTACCTCATTCCTCTCAACATATCGGGTGCAGGCAATTTGAGGCTGGTCGTGAAGTTCCTCGATTTACGGCGAGATTTTAGAGGATAAGGTTCGGCCTTGGGCGCCTTTTCCCAAACCGGGCACGAAAACCAACTAAAGGATAAACATGTAGAAAGCATATTGATTCCATGTTTGGACCAGGGTTCGATTCCCTGCTGCTCCACCAACCAAAAAAAAGCGACCACTTGGTCGCTTTTTTTGGTTGATGGAGCTGATGCTCCATATTCGTTTTAAATTACTCCCTGTGCAATCATGGCATTTGCAACCTTAATGAAGCCGGCAATATTCGCTCCCTTCACGTAGTCAATATAACCATCCTCGCACTTACCGTACTTGATACATGCAGCGTGAATATCATTCATAATTCTGTGCAGACGCTCATCTACCTCCTGGGGAGTCCAGCTCAAGCGCATAGAGTTCTGGGTCATCTCCAAGCCCGATGTAGCGACACCTCCCGCATTTGAGGCCTTACCCGGAGAGTATAGAATCTTAGCTGCCTGGAATGCCTCGATTGCTTCGGGAGTCGATGGCATATTTGCACCCTCGGTTACACAGATACAACCATTTGCAAGAAGCATTTTTGCCTCCTCGCCATTCAACTCATTCTGAGTGGCACAAGGCATTGCAATATCGCACATAACACTCCATGGACGCTCGTTTGGAACGTATGTGGCATTTGGATAGTGCTCAACATACTCGGAAATTCTTCCACGATAGATATTCTTCAACTCGTAGATATACTCCCACTTCTCCATATCAATTCCATCGGGATCATAAATATATCCGTTAGAATCTGACATGGTAACAACTTTTGCTCCAAGCTGTAACGCCTTTTTGGCTGCATACTGGGCAACATTTCCCGAACCTGAAATAGCAACGGTCTTACCCTGAAAACTATCCCCACGGGTTGCCAACATAGCCTCGGCAAAATAGCAAGCTCCGAATCCTGTAGCCTCGGGACGCATTGGAGAGCCACCCCAATCAATACCCTTACCGGTCAATGTTCCAGTGAACTCGTTTCTTAGCTTCTTGTATGCCCCGAACATATAACCAACCTCACGACCACCTACACCAATATCTCCTGCAGGAACGTCGGTATTTGGTCCGATATGGCGCTGCAACTCCATCATAAATGCCTGACAGAAACGCATCACCTCCATATCACTCTTACCTTTGGGGTTGAAGTCAGAACCTCCCTTTCCTCCACCCATAGGCAAAGTTGTCAAACTGTTCTTAAAGGTCTGCTCAAATGCAAGGAACTTCAAAATACTCAAATTTACACTTGCATGGAAACGAATTCCACCTTTATATGGTCCGATTGCACTATTCTGCTGAACGCGGTATCCCTTATTGATTACAACCTCGCCCTTATCATTCATCCATGGAACACGGAACATAATAACCTTCTCGGGCTCAGCGATTCTCTCCAATACCTTCATCTTCATCAAATGTGGATGCTTGACAATGTATGGCGCTACACTCTCAACAACCTCACGAACTGCCTGATGAAACTCCGGCTCTCCCGGATTTCGGCTCACAATCTCCTCCATAAAGGAGTTTACATACTCTTCAACCATTCTATTGTACTCCATAGTTATCGAATATTAGTAGTTTTAGTAAAAAAAATATGGGGACAAAGTTAGTGCCGTTTATACTAAAATACAAAACAAGGGGCCGATTCTTTTTTACACATATTTGCGAATCGACCCTTTAATAAACCGCTAACGATTTAATCGGACTAATTTACTACCAAACCGATACTCTCTGCTCCTTAGGAAGATACATTGTATTTGTTGAATCTACACCAAATGCCTCATACCAATCATCGATATGAGGGAACTCGCCATTCACTCGGTACTTTGCCAATGCATGAGGATCAGTTTTCGTTCTGAGCAAAATCTCCTCTTTGCGAATATTTCCTGCCCACACTCCTGCATTTGCAAGGAAGAAACGTTGAATCGGGGTAAATCCGGCATAATCGGGTTCCGGATTGCCGGCTCTTGCATTCTTGTATGCCTGCAAAGAGATTTGCAAACCACCATAATCGGCAATAGTCTCACCCAAAGTAAACTTACCATTTGCAAAGACTCCCGGAAGCACCTCGAACTTGTCAAAGTAATCAGACATAACTGCTGCTCGCTGAGCAAATCGCTCTGCATCCTGCTCACTCCACCAGTTATTCAAATTACCATCCTTATCAAACTCCTTACCCTGATCATCAAATCCGTGAGTCATTTCATGGCCAATCACCACTCCTATTGCACCATAGTTAAAGGCATCGTCTGCCTCAAGACTGAAAAACGGATATTGCAAAATTGCAGCAGGGAAACAGATCTCGTTGGTTGTCGGATTGTAATAGGTATTCACAACCTGAGGATCTATAAGCCACTCTGTTTTATCGACAGGCTTATTCACATCTGAAAGCATATCATCGATTGCAAAACGAGAAGCTCGCTCAATATTGGCGTAATATGAATCTTTAGCTATGTGCAATGAAGAGTAATCTTTCCACTCATCCGGATAACCTATCTTCACAATGAAGGCATCAAGTTTCTCAATGGCGCGCTTTTTAGTCTCACTGCTCATCCACTCCAAATTCAAGATTCTCTCTTTGAATGCAATCTGCAAATTCTCAACAAGCTTAATCATGCGCTCCTTAGCTGCTGCAGGGAAATAACTCTCGACATACATCTGTCCAACCGCATTACCAAGACAAGAATTCACCGTTCCCTGAGCATACTTCCATCTTGGCTGCATAACCTGAACACCTGTCAAGGTCTTGCCATAGAACTCAAAGCTGGCATTACGGAAATCATCGCTCAGATATTTAACAGCATTATCAATCACATTCCACGACAGATAGGCCTTCAATGCCTCAATAGGCTGCTCGGAGATTAATTTCCCTGCCATCTGAACCGGCTCAGGTTGGCCAAGATTCAACGAATCGATCTTTACATTCAACTCCTTAAACAATCCACTCCAATCTATTTCGGGAATCTGCTCACTCAACTGCTCCAAAGTCACCATATGGTAATTCTCATACGGACGACGCAACTTCACATTATCGTAGTGCTTCTCTGCCAAGGCTGTCTCGATTGCAAGAATATAGTCGGCATTGCGTTTTGCATGCTTCGTTGGCACTTCGCAAAGCTCAAACATACTGACAATCATATCCTTGTACTTGGCTCTAATCTCTTTCGATTTTTCATCCTGGTCCAAATAGTAATCACGATTAGCCAACGACAAACCTCCTTGATTCACATTCATGATATTCATTGAACTGTTCTGAGGGTCCGCATTCACATAAAAACCGAAGAATGGCATTACTCCATTGTGCATCAATGTAGCCATAACTCCATTAATCTGCTCGCGACTATCGATTGCAGCTATTTTCTCCAAATTAGCCTTAATTGGAGTATATCCGTCATTATTCAACTTAACGGTATCCATTGCAATATTAAATAGATCTGCAATCTTCTGACCTACAGAGCCCTGTTCATTCTGACGAGCAGCTATCTGCTCTATCAACGTCTTTATTTTCTCATCGTTCACCTTGCCGACATACTCAAAGATACCATATCTTGAATACTCGTCGGTAATGGGATTCAACTTCTGCCAACCTCCGGTTGAATACTGGTAAAAATCATTACCCGGAACCGCAGTTGTATCCAAATTACTTAGAGCAATTCCCTTATCGGGATTACCGCTCTGCTCTTTCGGTGCACACGCACCCACTCCAATAGCCATAGCTACCATCAATCCAAAAACTCCTTTATTCATTTTAATTATTCTTAACTCCTAACCGGTCACTCCTGACTATAGCAGTACAAATCTCACCGTCACTCTGTACTCCAACTTAATATTGTTAAACTCGGGTGCCTCATAACTCTCATCCACTCCCGCAGCATCCATTACAAAATTAGTTGCTTTGGCTCTCATCATTATTGGCGCTCCGTCAGTATTGTAATCATTAATATAAATAGCCATTCCGATATTCTGTCCAATTGCTCCGGCAAGCTCTTGCGCTTTTTTCTTGGCATTCTGCATAGCCTCGACACGCAATCTGCTCTTCAACTCGGCAACATCGCTTCTTCCTGTAGTTGTTACTCTCAAATCATTGATACCCACAGCCTGCAACTTCTCAAACACCTCGCTTACCTGCTCTCCACTTGTCAACCGCAAAGAGTAATTTTTAAACAAAACGCCATTGTTTCGCTTATGGGTTATTCCTGAAAAGCCATTCACAAACAACGCCTCCTTGGTATCGACTCCCGCTCCATTCAGCACCGACAACATCTTATTCTCTAACTGTTGCAGTGTTACTTTAGAGCCGGACTCACGCTCATCAATGGTAATACTAACCCAAATCTCATTAGGCTCAAGCTCGACGTATGCATAACCAACCACCTCAACACACGGTGTATCGTGATTTTGCGCTAACAATGGAAAAGCACTCAACGCACTTATTATCAATACCATTAAACCTCTCTTCATACTCATAAATTTTATTGACGTTTGCCCTGCAAATAAAACACATATATTTCAATCATACCAATTTTTACTCTAAAACTTTGTTAAATTGCACAATTAGAGTAATTTTGCGCAGTTTTTCACAAAGACAAATTTAAACATAATTAGCCTATGACTTCAGTGCCAAATTACAGACCGGCAGCCGAGGCTGTCAAAATCATTAACAGTGGAGAGCGAGTACACTTCTCCGGAACTTCAACATTCCCAACAATCATAGCCAATGCTCTTTACGAGCGAGGCCTCGCCCATGAAATCAAGGATATTACCATTCAATACATGCACAATGTTGGGCAGACACCATTCACAGACCCAAATGTTGCCGATATTTTTCAAACCGAGGTAATCTACACCGGAGGCAATATTCGCTCATGCGTAAATAAAGGGCATGCCGGTTATATATCTATAAGCTTGGGAAATTCAGCAACAGCAATAAGAGATGGAGTGCTAAAACCAAACACCGCAGTTGTATTGGTATCACCTCCGGACAAGCATGGTTATGTTTCATTGGGGCTATCGGTCGAGACCAACTTTGCGGCAATCGAGATGGCAGAGAAGGTGATTGGAGTGGTAAACCCCAACATGCCACGAACATTCGGCGATGCTATTATACACTCATCAAAATTCGATGTTTTATGCTTCGATAACTCGCCGATTATTGCCGTAGTTCCGGGAGTTTGCGGCGCAACAGAACTGCAGATTGCAGCGAACTGTGCCTCACTCGTCGAAGATGGCTCAACACTACAATTAGGAATTGGCAACCTGCCCAATGCCATACTTGAAAAACTTCAGAACCACAAAGATTTAGGCATACATACCGAAATGTTTTCCGATGGTATTATGCCCCTATGTGAAAAGGGGGTTATAAACAACCTTAAAAAGGAAATTGACCGCGGAAAGATTGTGGCATCGTTTATAATGGGTAGTAAAAATCTCTACTCGTTTGTCGATGATAACCCGGAAATCCTTATGCGCGAGGTTGCATACACAAACAACCCCGAAATCATTGCCAAGAATCCAAAAGTCGTGGCTATTAATGCCGCCATCGAGATTGACCTGACAGGACAGGTAAATGCAGAATCAATAGGAACCACTCAATTCAGTGGATGCGGTGGTCAGCTTGAGTTCGTATTAGGTGCAAATAACTCCGTAGGTGGTAAAGCGATATTTGCCATGCCATCAACAACAAACAAAGGTATCAGCAAAATTGTCCCAACACTAAGCCCGGGCGCTGCTGTTACTACACCGCGACAAGACCTGCACTATGTGGTAACCGAGTATGGAATTGCAGACCTCTATGGCAAGACTCTTCAAGAGCGCGCAAAGGCCCTGATAAGGATTGCCCATCCCGACCACCAAGAGACTCTTGAAAGATGTGCCTTTGAACGTTTCGGAAGCCACTTTTTATATCAAAAATAGACTCTGAAAACAGCAATTGTCACTCTAAAAACGACAAAATTCAATCATTTGAAAAGTCTTTAGACAAGATAAAAACAGCTAAAACTCAATAAAATACCCCGAATCAATAAAATTCGGGGTAAATTATTGTCAATTTTGACATTTTAACATTCTGTAACACAATAAATAAGAAATTAACACAGTTTTTTCAAGCAATTTAAGTTAATTTTCTTTCCTACATCGGGGCAATATTATCCGGAGTTTGACACTTGTCAAGAAGAAAATAGGTTGATTTTGTTGGCTACAAGG
>CAZMOG010000009.1:0-41896 GCA_964567845.1 uncultured Odoribacter sp.
AGTCTGCCGATTGACTCAGATTGAAGGAATTAAATGACTATCCCTAATTAACGATATAAGTGGCGCATTGGGAGGAGAACCTGATGTGATTTTGATGAGTTACTACGATGATAACTCGGAACTTGCATTCCAAAATTGGACAAAGACCGATGGTTGGTTTGGTACTAACGGAGCCGCAGCTTGGGGATCCGAAACTCAAATGTTCTGTTTGGAACCAGAAACTGATGGAACTTTTACCTATTGCGCAGCATTGTCGGATGGTATTGGCGAGGCTAATGTTACATTGCGTTATTGCAACACAATATCCCAAAAAGCAGTCGATGTTAATGTTCAGGTTATTTTGCGTGACGAACCAATAGAGAATAACACCGATGATTTAACCATAACCTGGTCTTCCGATGCGACAGATGCCCAGAAGAGTGTGTTGACAAATTTGGTAAACAATATGGTATTGGTTGAGGGAGGAACTTTTATGATGGGAAGTGATGATGAAGATGCTGATAGTGATGAGCAACCTGTTCATAGTGTAACTCTTACAAATGATTATTATATGGGTAAGTTTGAGGTTACCCATGAGGAGTGGATAGCTGTAATGTATAGTGATCCCGGTGATGATTTGCCGGTGAAGGGTGTAAGTTGGGATGATATAGTTAATTATTTTCTTCCTGAATTAAATAGGTTGACAGGTTTGACATTCCGTTTACCTACCGAGGCGGAGTGGGAGTTTGCCGCACGTGGCGGTAACAACTCCAATGGTTATAAATATAGTGGTAGTAATACTATTGACGATGTTGCTTGGTATAACTCCAATAGTAGTGGTATGACTCATGCCGTAGGCACCAAATTACCTAATGAGTTGGGTATATATGATATGAGTGGTAATGTTTGGGAGTGGTGCAGTGATTGGTATAGTTCAGGTTATTACAGTTCTTCACCTACCCTCAATCCAACGGGTCCTGCAACCGGCTCTGATCGCGTGCTTCGCGGTGGTAACTGGAGCAACTATGCGAACCACTGTCGTGTGTCGGATCGTAACTTCTTCAATCCCGACATCAGGTACGACGTCATCGGCTTCCGCTTAGCCCTTTAGCTTACAACACTGTGCCTTAAGCATTTGTCAGTAAAATATAGCGTGTGAAAATTAGAAATCCAAATAATAAAGAGATGCGTATAAAGAGAAGTATTATGACGTTAATGTTAGGGGGGCGATAGCTCTTTCTGCATGTACGGAAGAGTATGATGATTCTGCTCTTAGAGAAGATTTCAATGACTTGTCAGCAAGAGTCGAAATCTTGGAACAGTTGTGTAATGAAATGAACACCAACATTTCATCACTTCAAACTGCAGTTACTGCTTTGCAGAGTAATGATTATGTAACCGAGATTGTTCCAATATTGCGTGGAAACGAAGAGATCGGTTATACAATTACCTTTGCGAAGGCAGGTTCAATTACAATCTATCATGGCTCTGATGGTGCCGATGGCTCTGACGGAAGCGATGGTTCTGATGGAAATGACGGATTCAACGGTTCCGATGGAAATGATGGAAACGATGGTTCTGACGGAAACGACGGTCAAGATGGCCATACTCCGATTATCGGATTAAAGCAGTATGTGGATGGCTTCTATTACTGGACACTTGATGGTGAGTGGTTACTTGATGACAACGGTAATATGGTCAAGGCATCGGGAAGTGACGGAAAAGATGGTCAAGATGGTCAGGATGGACAAGACGGACAAGATGGTCAGGACGGTGCGCAAGGACCACAAGGACCACAAGGTGAGCAAGGAGTACAAGGACCTCAGGGTGAGACCGGAGCACAAGGTCCACAAGGCCCACAAGGAGAGCAGGGAACTGCAGGTGCTGATGGAGTTACTCCTCAATTGAAAATCGAGAACGACTATTGGTACGTTTCATACGACAACGGCTCTACATGGACCGAGTTGGGAAAAGCCAAGGGCGAAGACGGCCAAGATGGTCAGAACGGCCAGGATGGTAGTTCGGCAACATCAATCTTCAAAGAGGTAAATGTCGATGACAATTACGTTTATCTTGTATTAAACGATGGCACTACAATTACCATTCCAAAATTGCAAAAGTTAGCCATTGCCTTTACCGATGATTCAATCAACAACATTGAGGCTGAGCCAAATAAGACATACAGAATTTCATTCTCTATAGAGGGTGGTGATGATAAGACTCTTGTAAAGGCTCTTGCTCAGGATGGATATAAGGCAACTGCCTACAAGGTTGACAACGCTGCAGGAATAGTTGAGATAACCACTCCATCTATTTTGATTTCGAGCGAGGTTCTTCTATTTGTATCAAATGGAAGCGGTTCAACGGTTATGGCAGCAATCAGCTTTACTGCCGATGATGACCAAGACGAAGCATTAATTGCTTTGACATCGTCAACATATACTATTGGTTATGAGGGCGGTACAATTCAAATTTCATTCCTTACAAATGTTGATGGATATGTTATTGATATTCCAACAACTGCATCGGAATGGTTGAGCGTAGCGGAGAGTCGTGCTGCTACAAGGGTAGAGAGCTTTACTTTGAATGTTGCACCAAACGATTCAACAACCACAAACCGTTATTCAACAGTAACTCTTCGTGATATTAATAACCAAACTTCGGCAACCGTTCTTATTGTACAGAGTGGAAACACAGGTATAACGGTTAACAATAGCAAGACAGTCTATTTGACCGATACCGACTCACTACAGTTAATGATCTCGGATGCCGAGTTCGCAGCTCTTGAGGGATTGACTGTTTGCGGAACTATTCATGATTACGATTTGGAGTATATAAATACTCTGCCTAAATTGGAGATTCTTGATATCAGTAATACCGATATGAAGGAGTTGCCATATAATTGTTTTATGAATAACTCTTCGTTGGTCAATGTATCATTGCCAATTGGTTTGAAGTCTATTTCCTCTTCGGCCTTTGCGGGCTCGGCAGTGGAGTATGTCTCAATTCCTGCAACCGTAAAGACAATTGGCGAGAGTGCATTCAGTACCTGTCCATATTTGGATAATGTTACTCTTCCCGAAGGATTGGAATCGATAGGTGCGGCGGTATTCTACAATTGCGATGGTTTGGAGCAGATCATTATTCCGAATGAGATTACCACGATCCCTCCGCAGGCATTTGAGGATTGTAAACTACTTGAAAATGTAATTCTTCCTGAAAATCTTCAAGAGATAGGATACCAGGCATTTAATAAGTGTAAAATGCTTAAGAGCATTGATATACCGGCAACAGTTACAAAGATTGGAGATTACTGTTTTGCCGCATGTTCAATGTTGGAGAGTGTGAAATTCAATGGTTTTACCAAGGGTGTTGAGAATTCAATTGGTGATTTTGCATTTGCCGATTGTGTAATGTTGGATTCCATTTCATTCCCAACACTTCCCAAAGGTGCAACATTCACTATTGGAGACGAGGCCTTTAGAAAGAATGTACTTATGAAGAGTGTTCGATTCGGTGCAATGGAGGAGGGTAGTACTATTTCAACCGGTGCGTTTGCCTTTTATGACTGTTCAATGCTTGAAGAGATTTTTGTACCTACCGTAACAAAAGGTTCGGTATTTAATTTCTCACTTGGAAGTTTCTTCAATTGCGATGCATTGAAAAAATTCCCGGAATTTACCGTTGAGAGTGGTGGTGAGTATAATATTTGGCATGTGGCATTTGCAGGCTGTCAAGTTTTAGAGAGTGTAAATCTTCCGGTTATGCCTGATTATGACTATATCAACAGAACCAATCTATATGGAGCTGCATTTGCCGGTTCGGGAGTCAAAAGCATAACAATCCCAGAAGGTTACCGTTTCTTAACAACAGGTTCAGAAGCTTATGTCTCATATGGGAATCATTATATTTATTTAAATAGCTATACAAATGGAACTTATAGTCATAGGGTTTCACGTACGTTAGATACATATTTGAATCTAACAGGGTATGTAGGTTCTAATTATGCTCATTTATATTCTGGACAAGATCTTTTCTTTGATTGTGATAATTTGACCGAGATTAATTTACCCTCTACATTGACAAGAATTGATCAAGGAACATTTGAAGATTGTGATGCTTTAACTTCGGTTAAAATTCCGGAGAACGTTACTTCTATAAAAGCTTCTGCATTCAATAGTTGTTCTAAATTAGAGAGTGTACAAATGGGAGATAAGGTTACTTCAATTGAAAAGAACGCGTTTGCTTACTGTTACAATTTAACGGATGTAAATCTCTCTAAATCGTTAACTAAAATTGGCGACTATGCTTTTAGGGATAGTCCGTTGACAAAGGTTATTTTGGGAGATAATGTTACTTCAATAGGTACGTATGCATTTAATAAATGTACCTCAGTTGAGATTAGTGCAACAACACCTCCTACATTGGGTTCAAGTGCATTTGATTCAACCGCACGTATCAAAGTTCCACGTTTGAATTTGGCTACATATAAAGCAGCTACCAACTGGAGAAATTACACAAATATTTATGCACAATAGGTGGTTATACTATGATAACGCTATATATTTAGTTTAATTAAGTTTTGTTCAATGAAAGCGAGGCTCCCAAATGGAAGCCTCGCTTATTTTGTGTTATTAATTCAACTACTCAAGCACACGCAAAAGGTAGAAGCGGGTGTTGTGGGTGTCGCCATAGGTAACGTATGAAATTCTATCGGCATCGACTCCCGTATAGACTCTTACCATATCCGTGCACTCGGTTCCAACTGTCCAGATGTGTGGGCCGGTGACAAACCACTCATAGCCACGACCTACATTATCGATATATGTTCCATCGGCCTTGAAGGTCATGTATTTATCGTACCAGTTTCCCGATGCGGTAACATCTTCCGCACCTTTCCAATCAGAATCAAGAGTGTCAATGGTTTGTGAGGCACTCTTTTTCAGTACTTTATAGATATTCCACTTACCAACCAACTCGCTTGGATTTGCATTGGTAATTCTTTTGTAGTGCGAGTCAAGGAATTGATTGTTACCAACCTGCTCCGAGAAATACCAGTCACTCTCAGAGATACTTTTTGTTGTAATTGTTCCCAACCAAAGGGAGCCATGGTTCATTTCAAATTTATTATTCTCGGTATTGACTCTCCAAGAGAAGAATCCAGAAATATCATCAACACCGGCACCGTTCTCTTTCAGAATCATTACGTGGTCTCCGTTATAGGTGATAGTTGTATCTTTTCCGGAATTAACAGTCTCTGCCGATACCAACTCCCATTTTCCAACATACTCTTTGGGATTTGAATATTGGTTTTCGGTATTGCCGGAACCATTACCCGAACCATTGTCGGAATCACTGCTACAACTTGTAAATGTCATTGACATTGCGCCTAATAAAAGGCATGTTCTCCAAATCTTTCTCATTTTCTATTTTCTATTTAATTTTTATTTACTCGCTGACTTTGTTAAACTCCTAACTCCTAACTCTTATACACCGACACCATCAACGCAACCACCTCGGAGTAGTTTGCCACACCTTGCGGAATTTTGTTGACCTTTAGGTATGTATTGTGAGCAACATTTTGCACCTTCTCTGCCTTTTCACGACGTAAACTTTTCCAATGTTCCCGTTGCTTTGCGTATAGTTCAAAAATCTTTGGGTTAATTCCTTTGTAAACCTCCCTGTAGCTTGAATCGTTCAGAATGCGGCGTGCATTATTCAAAACGTATGGCATTGTTTCAAAGTAACCGCTAAAGCGAATTGCCTTGTTGCTGCTCGATGTAGTGACAAGGTAGGCATATAAATTAGCCTCGGCCTCGCTTGTAACTCCAAGCAGATGGGCGGTTTCGTGAGCCATTGTAAAGGGGCGCTCTTCAGGTAACAGAAGAGTGTTGTTGTGAATCTCCGATAGTAACGGTCCATAGTATCCAGTCACTCCAACAGCTGCATAGATGCGTGGATAGAGCATATCCTTGGCTCTGTATGAAGAGGGGAGTGTCGGTAAATTATACTTGGAGCAGATTGGTGCGTATAATTCGCCAATGGGGCTTCGCAACTCTTTTGCCGAGAGATATAGGTTTGTAGTATCGAATGTGGCATTGAGAGAATCGCAAAACTCATTAAGAAATTTAGAGTAGGTTAGTGAATCATATTGCGCTTTGGGAATGGATGTTCGCTCATAGAAATCCTTTCCAAAGTAGTTCACACCCCAACTCAAGTAGAACCATCCATATATCCATAGTACCGAAATAATTATGGTTTTGACATAGCGCCATCGATATCTTTTAAACCATAAGAAAACTATGCCTGATAGCAACATCAGAATAGCGATAACTACAAGGGTATCGTAGATTGAGAAGGGTAGCAGGCTGCTTATAGAGTGTAATACTTTGAATAGTATGGGGTAGATGTGCTCCGTGTATATCCCATTCAGCCAAGGGATGTGTTTGAATCCCTCGGCCAATGTTATGGTTATTAGCGGTGCAATGAACCCTTTGTATTTCATTGTTTGCTTATTAGCTTCTTGATCAATCTAAATATTTCGCCCGCAATCAATGGAATTGATGAAATTATCAATATTGCAATCCATGTTGTCAGTGATAGTGGTACTGTGCGGAAAACACCACCACCGAATTGTACTATTATATATTGTCCAATACCTATGATGATAAGAGCAATAATGAAACCGGTACTCTCCTTTAGGTTTGCAAATGCAGAACTTTTTGTAAAGAATGCCTTTGCATTGAATAGGTTCCAGAATTGCAGGAATACAAAGAAGGTAAAGAATACCGACAATTCGTATGGTTCAATTCCGTTGTTGGTGCTTTTCATGTAGTATAACATTCCCAACAGGATAGCAGTGAACGATATTCCAAGCAGAGCAATTGATTTTAGCATTTGTGGAACCAGGATAAATGATTTTGAGTTTCGCGGTTTGTCGTTCATTACAATTTTGCTTGGGGGAAGCGATGCAAGCGCCATTGAGGCAAAGGTGTCGATAATTAGGTTTACCCACAACATTTGTGTAACTGTCAGCGGCATTTCAACTCCTATGAATGGTCCGATTACAACAATGGCCATAGCAGTCATGTTGATTGTAAGCTGGAATAGAATGAAACGTTGAATGTTTCTGTATAGTGAACGTCCCCACATTACAGCCGATGCAATGCTACGGAATGAGTCGTCGATCAAGGTAATATCGCTACTCTCCTTTGCCACCGATGTTCCGCTTCCCATTGAAAGGCCCACATCGGCATGGTTAAGTGCAGGAGCATCGTTTGTGCCATCGCCTGTAACTGCAACCACCTCGCCCAATTTCTTAAGTAGTGAAACCAAGCGTTGTTTGTCGGTAGGTCTGGCACGACACATTACCTTAATGGCTTTAATGCGCTTTAGAGCCTCTTCGTCGGAAAGAGCCTCGAAATCTGTACCGGTAATGATGTTTGCATCGGTGCAGTTGTCGTTCCATATTCCGGTTTGACGAGCAATTTCTCGTGCTGTTCCTGCTGTGTCGCCGGTAACAATCTTAATATCGATACCTGCACTTTGACACTCTGCAATTGCTGCCGGAACCTCTTCACGAATAGGATCCTCGATTCCAACCACGCCCATAAAGATCAGATTTTCTATCTGGTCACTTTGAAGAGTGATGGCTTCGTTTGTCTCAGTTTTACGATATGCAAAACCTAAGGTTCTCATGGCTCTTCCTTGATAGGCAGATAGGGTGTTTTCAATTTCAGTTCGCTCTTCGCTGCTTAGATTTGCAGAACGGGCCAATAAAATTTCAGGAGCTCCCTTTACCAAAATGTAACCATCGGTTGTAGCTGTTGCCATATATTTACGCTCGGTATTGAATGGAAGCTGTTTTATGATTTGGCTCTCGTTACGCAACTTTTTGTAATCGACATTCTGTTGTGATAGCCATAACAGAAGTGCACATTCTGTCGGGTTTCCAAGCAGAGCCGGAGTTCCGTTTGCATCCTTCTCTCCAAGGTTGGCAGTCGAGTTTACAGCCATGCAGTTATATAGGGTTGATAAATCTGCACTCGGAATAATGTGGTTTGCCTTAACCTGCATTCTGTTTTGGGTAAGTGTTCCTGTTTTATCGGTACAGATTACCGTGGTTGCTCCCATTGTTTCGCAAGCGTGCATTTTACGAACAAGATTATTTGCCTTTAGCATTTTTCTCATGCTGAGAGCCAGGCTCAATGTGATACTCATTGGTAATCCTTCAGGAACGGCAACAACCAAAATTGCTACCGATACCATAAAGAATTGTAGTAATCTTTGTAGTGCCTCAAGGGTAAAGAATCCGTTGTCGAATGTTCCATTAAGCCATGCCTGAACGGTTAGTGATGCGAATATAACGATAGATACTATTATGGCAATGGTGCTTACAAAGTTTGCCAACTTTGCAAGTTGTTTTGCCAATGGGGTTTTGTCTTTAATTATTTCGGTAGCCTGTTTTGCAACCTTTCCATATTCGGTGGTATCGCCCACTTTATCAACAATGTATTCGCAGTTTCCCTCAAGAATTGTTGTTCCGCGAAGTATTCTGTTTGTTGGGAATGTAGCCTCAGGATCGGCCGATTCCGGGCGTTCGCTTTTTGAAACCGAAAGTTCACCGGTCATGCACGATTCATTAATAAGCAGTGAGTTCGATTTCACCAAGTTCCCATCGGCAGGAATTTCATCGCCACTCTCAAGAATTATATAGTCGCCTACAACAATATCCTCTTTTTTTACCAAGCATATCGCTCCGTTACGAATTACCTTATAGGGCTCTTCATCCTGGATTTTGTTGAGCAGTTCAAATTTTTTGTTGGCATCATATTCAAACCAAAAGGCAATTCCTGTCGATAGGAATATGGCGCAAATAATTCCGATAGTCTCCAAATAGTCACCACTAAACATTGCAATTGCGAACGAGACCGCTGCGGCAACCAATAGTACTATGATTATCGGGTCCTTAAAACTACCAAGAAAAAGAATAAATGGATTCAACTTTTTCGGTGGAGTGATTATGTTGTTTCCATGTTTTTCTCTGCTCTGAAATACTTGTTGATCTGTTAAACCTTTGAATTTATTATCCATTGCCTACTGTTTTAAAGTGCTTGCATTCTGTTTGAATCTAATTTTAAGAATATGAATATCAATATGGTAAATGTCCATAATGATGAACCTCCATAGCTAAAGAAGGGTAGTGGAATACCAATAACAGGAGTCAATCCTATGGTCATTCCGATATTGATAATCAGGTGGAAGAGCAGAATTCCTGCAACTCCCAATCCATATATTCTTGAAAAGGCCGAACGTTGTCGCTCTGCCAATGATATTATTCGTAATATCAATGTAATAAATACAATAATTACGAACGAGGATCCGATAAATCCCCACTCCTCGCCTACTGTACAGAAGATAAAGTCGGTATCCTGTTCAGGTACAAAGTTGTATTTGGTTTGAGTTCCCTGCAGGAATCCCTTTCCGCTCAATCCTCCTGAGCCGATGGCAATTTGAGATTGGTTTACATTATAACCGATTCCCGACGGATCCGATGTTTTTCCCAATAGCAGGTTAATACGGTCCTGTTGGTGGGGTTGTAATTGAGAAAAAAGATAACTTACTCCGTAACTACCTCCAATTGTAAGCCAGCTTAGAAGCAGTATGGGAATTATCTTTTTAATATGTTTTCGCCTATAATAGACAATGCCAAATGTCGTTACTGCAAGGTATGAAACCAGTAGACAAATCGATGAGTCTATTGGTAAATTTAGGGTATAAACTGTTCCAAAAAGAAGTGCGAACAGACCTATTAATACTGATAGCGACACGATGGTCTCGTAGAATTGCTGTCTGTAATATAGTACCGCAATTAATGTTCCCGCAATGATAATCGATATTACCGCAGTGGCAGGATAGAGTAGTGAGAAGATAAATACTACTATTGCCACTCCTATCATAATAGGTATGGAATCATCGAGTCCCTCTCTGTACATAACCAATAGGAAAGAGGCATATACCAAGGCCGATCCGGTATCGTTTTGCAGTATGATTAATAATGCGGGGAGAGCAAGAATTGCTCCTACCAATAACAGATTTGTCATTTTCATTATCTTGAAACCCGTTCGGCTCATTACCTTGGCTACAGCAAGGCAGGTTGCAATTTTGGCAAATTCTGCCGGTTGAATCTTTATGGAACCCAATTTAAACCATGACCTTGCTCCATTTGTCTCTTCGCCCAGAAACAGTACAGAAACAAGAGCCAATATCATCAGTATATATACGGGTATAGAGAATATTGTAAAGAATTTACTGTCCATCAATAAGATAATAAATCCAATTACAAATGCAACTCCCATCCATATAAGTTGCTTTCCATATCGTTGTGTTACATCAAGAATACTGCTGTGACTCTCGTCATAGACTGCTGCGTAGATGCTTATCCAGCCCATAACGACCAGTATAAGATAGAGTAGGATTGTAAACCAATCGATATGCTCTAAGAATTTACTTTGTCTATAACCTCGCTCAACCATTCTATTCGTAATTTATAACCGAGTTCATAATTCTCTCTTCAACACTCTTTCTGCGATCTGAAATTTTTCCTGTCAAATACTTCTCAAGTATCAAACCTCCGATAGGAACAGCGTATGTAGCTCCAAATCCTCCGTTTTCAATGTAGATTGCCATTGCAATTTTGGGATTTTCACGTGGAGCGAAAACCATAAAGATTGAGTGATCCTCTCCATGCGGGTTTTGTGCTGTTCCTGTCTTTCCGCAAACTACAACGGAATCCATCATTGCCCCCTTGGCAGTCCCTCCGGTAATTGCCTGTTCCATTCCATCAATCACAACATCGAAGTGACGCTTTGAAATGTTGATATTATGCTTCTCGTATGCAATGGTGGAATCGCCAACGCTACGCACAATATGTGGAGTTATGTAATGTCCCTTGTTCGCAATACAACAGGCCATATTGGCAATCTGCAACGGATTGACAAGAATCTCACCCTGGCCAATCGAGATTGATGATATGTAACTCCAACGCCATTTCTTTGTTTTGAATTGCTTGTCAAGAAATTCTGCACTTGGTATCAAACCTGCCGATGCCGAACTGAACTCCGGGGCAATTCTCTGGCCCAATCCAAACTGTAACATGTATGAGCGCCAGTTGATATAGGCATCGCGTACACTTTTGAATTTCGAAGATTCCAATATTCTGCGCCAATTGTGAACATACCATGGATTACAAGAGTTTTGTATTGAACCTCGTAAATCAAGAGGAGATACATGGTTATGGCATCGCATAAGAATAGGTCCGATGGTTGCTCCCTTGCTACATGAGAATTTTGATTCAGGAGTAACTACGCCCAATTCCAAACCAACCAAAGCCTGCAGGGTTTTAAATGTCGAACCGGGAGGGTAGGTCGATTGCAGGGTTCTGTCAAATAGAGGCAAACTTTTATCCTGTTGCAAAACCCTGTAGTTCTTACCTCTGTCCAAACCGATCATAAGAGCCGGATCATATCCCGGACTTGATACTTTTAGCAGAATCTCTCCGGTCGAGGGCTCAATGGCAATAATACCTCCACGCTTATTTTTCATAAGTTGGTATGCATACTCTTGCAGTTCGGAATCGAGAGTTGTTGTGATACTTTGGCCCATTTGGGCTGCTATATCATACTCTCCATCGGCGTATGAACCCTTTACCTGGTTAAAATTGTCAACCAAAAGATACTTTTTACCTTTGACTCCACGTAAATCTTTTTCGTATGCCTTCTCCAAACCGGTAATACCGACATAGTCTCCGGGTGCATAGTACTTGCTGGTATCTTTGTCAATGGTACTTTGTGAAACCTCGCCCACATAACCAAATACATCGGCCGAGTGGTTCAGGTTGTAGGTGCGCAATGTTCTGGTCTGAACCTCAAACCCCTCGTACTTGTGCAATTTCTCCTGAAGAGTAGCATAGCGATCCGAGGTAATCTGTGAAACAAGAACCGATGACCTTCGTGTTGAGAATTTTCTACACTTCTCAAAGGCCTTTTTGAAACTCTCGACATCCATTCCTAATATAGAAACAAGTTCCAGAGTATCAAAAGGTTTTACCTTTCTGGGAGTGACAAGCAAATCGTATGCAGGTTGGTTCTCGACCATGATTTTGCCATTGCGATCAAGCATCAAACCTCGTGCAGGGTATATGGTTTGGGCACGCTGAGAGTTGCCCTCTGCCTTGATTTTATACTCGTCTGTAAGAATCTGCATGCAGAAGAGACGCACAATGTATATTGTGGCAATCAGCAGTATAACTACATAAATAACCGATTTTCGATAGTTAAAATTACTCATGTCTGCTACTTGAACGAATAGCTGTGTAATAGTACAACATCATAATTACGAACGAGGCCACCATGCCGGTAACCATGCGGAGAAGAGTAATGTGAAATGCCTTAAAACTAAAAGCCTCTAACATAATGACAGCAATAAAGTATATAAGCGATGTCAAGGCAATATACTTTGAGAGCCACGATGTATTGCTTGAGCGCAAGGCTGTTTTTATCGGACTGTTCTGGCGTACACTCACTGCACTTAGTACAATTGATCTGAAATAGGCCATCAGTGTAATTGCTGCGGTATGTATTCCCATTGTGTTGTTGGCAAAATCAACAATAACTCCCAATACGAATGCCATTAGCATTACAAAAGTATCGCTAATATTATCGGGAGCCAGTAATATGGCCAAAACGTAAATATTCAAACAGACATACGATGAAACCTGAATGTTATCCAATAGTAATAGCTGAATAACCATTAGGATTGCTGTATGTATAAAATAACTCAGATTACTCATTCTCGAAAAATTCGTTTTCCAGCTCTTTTCTCTCTAAATAGCTATTGTTGGCAACAACATTGACCTGACCCAAATGCTTAAAATCGGCTGCCAACTTTACACGTAGTTTGTTGAAGCTTGACTCTTGTCTGAAAACAGAATCAACAACTCCTAACAGTTTACCCTCGGGGAATACCGACGAGAAACCGGTTGTAACGACAGTGTCTCCTTTTGCAACAACCACATGATCGGGAATATCGTACAGATATGAGTAGCGGTAATCAACTCCGTCCCATTGTAGTGAACCGTAATATCCACTGTTTTTAACCATTCCGGAAATCTTAAGATTGGTATTAATCAATGGAATTACAATAGAGTAGTGGTCAGAACATTTTACAATAATTCCTAATACGTTTTCTCCGGAGCAGATACCATTATCTTCAGAAATAGAGTCTCTTCGCCCTTTGTCGATCACCAAATAGTTCTTATTTTTATTCCAGGTGGAGTTGACAATCTTTGCACTTTTATAATTGAAATCCATTGGAATATTATACAGACTATCCGTAATGGCTGAAATGCGGTTGCGCAAATCTACATTCTCTTTTATCAGTTCGTCATTGATGTTTGGAGCATCAAAAAACTTAGTAGCGTTATAGAGTTGTTCATCAATAATACTATTCACATCAGATAGTGTACCATAAAGCACACTATTCTGATATGAATTATGTTTAAAGATAAATAGACAAGCTACTATCTCAAGAACTATAAAGAGAATGTGAAAGTGGTAGCGTAGAATTATTTTTAAAAAATTATTCACGGCTCTCTATACAACACTCTGCTACTTGAGCAAGAAGGTGAATTTGTCTATGTTTTTCAATGCAATTCCTGTTCCACGCACAACAGCACGTAGAGGATCTTCGGCAATATGGAATGGAATGCTAAGTTTGTCGCTTAAGCGCTTATCCAATCCACGCAACAAAGCACCACCACCACTGAGATAAATACCGTTTCTTACCAAGTCCTGGTACAACTCCGGTGGAGTTTGCTCCAATGCCTCAAGAATAGCAATCTCGATCTTTGAAATCGACTTGTCCAAACAGTGTGCAATCTCTTGATATGAAACAGGAATCTCCATAGGAAGCGAGGTCACGGCATTAGGACCTGTAACAATATGGTCTGCAGGAGGTTCATCAAGCTCAGCTATAGCAGCTCCAACCTTCATTTTAATCTCCTCGGCTGTAGTCTCGCCGATACGTATATTATACTGCATACGCATATAGTGCTGGATATCCTCGTTGAAGTCATCACCGGCAGTACGAATAGATTTGTTACTTACAATACCTCCAAGAGAAATAACGGCAATCTCGGATGTACCACCACCTATATCAACAATCATGTTTCCCTCGGGAGCCTCAACGTCGATACCGATACCAAGGGCTGCTGCCATTGGCTCGTAAAGCATATAAACATCGCGACCTCCACAGTGCTCGGAAGAGTCGCGTACGGCACGTAACTCAACCTCGGTACTTCCACTTGGAATACATACAACCATTCTTAGCGATGGGGTAAAAAAGTTGCTCTTTGAACAGGCCATCTTAATCATACCTGTAAGCATCTTCTCGGCTGCATTGAAGTTTGCAATCACACCATCGCGCAATGGGCGAATAGTCTCGATATCCGGAGCCTCACGACCCTGCATCAACTTTGCCTTTTTTCCAACTGCCATAACTTTTTCGGTTTTACGGTTAATGGCAATAATAGAAGGCTCGTTCAATACCAACTTATCTTCGCATACAATCAGGGTGTTGGCTGTACCCAAGTCGATTGCTATATCTTTTGTAAATAGTGAAAAAAGACCCATCTTAAAATGTCAATTAGAAATTAGTGCTTAAAGTGTCTCATACCGGTAAATACCATTGCAATACCATACTTGTTAGCAGCATCGATTGACTCCTGATCACGTACAGAACCTCCGGGTTGTATGATAGCTGTAACTCCTGCGGCATGTGCAGCCTCTACACAATCCGAGAATGGGAAGAATGCGTCGGATGCCAATACACTTCCCTTAATTCTGTCTGCTCCCTGACGAATTGCATTCTCAAGAGCCCAGATTCGGCTAACCTGGCCCGGCCCTACACCGGTAGTGCACTTATCCTTTGCCAATGCAATTCCGTTTGATTTTGCATGCTTGACAACCTTCATGGCGAAAATCAAATCCTCCATCTCCTGTGCGGTTGGAGCCTTGTCGGTAACCACTTTCAAGTCTTCTGCATTATACAGCTCATTGTCAAGATCCTGCAACAAGAATCCGCCAAGAACTGTTTTTGCCTTGACACCATTCTCCTTCTTGCAGATGTCAGGCAACTCCAACAATCTGATATTCTTCTTTTGTGTCAAGATCTCCAATGCCTCCCGGCTGAACGATGGAGCAACAACCACCTCAAGGAAAATCTTTGACATCTGCTCGGCTGTGGCTGCATCGATTTCACGGTTCGATGCCACGATTCCTCCGAAGATTGATACCGGATCAGCCTCGTAAGCCTTCTTAAATGCCTCTGCAATAGTCTCTGCACTTGCAACACCACATGGGTTCGCATGTTTGGCAGCAACAATAGTCGGTTCCTCAAACTCTTTAAGTGCCTCCAAAGCTCCGTCGGTATCTCCTATGTTATTGTATGACAACTCTTTTCCGTGCAATTGCTTGGCTCCACACAAAGTTCCCTCGGTTCCCTTGATTGACGCATAGAATGCAGCAGATTGGTGAGGGTTCTCGCCATAACGCAAATCCTGCTTCTTCTCGTATGTAACTGTCATTGTATCAGGATACTTTATTCCCAATCTTTTCTTGAAATAATCGGCAATCAAAGTATCGTAGTGAGATGTATGAATAAATGTTTTGGCAGCAAGCATCTCCTTTGTTGCTGGAGTAGTATCGCCATATTCCTTAATCTCGGCAATTACCTGTGCATAATCGGCTGGATCGGTAAGAACAGAAACAAATTTATAGTTCTTACTTGCTGCACGAATCATAGTTGGTCCGCCAATGTCAATATTCTCAACAACCTCTTCATGTGAAACTCCGGGTTTTAAGACTGTCTGTTTGAAAGGGTACAGGTTGCATACTACAATGTCAATTGGTTCAATACCAAGCTCATTCATTTGTGACTGATGCAACTCATTGTCTCTGATAGCCAACAAACCTCCCTCTACCTTTGGATGCAATGTTTTAACACGACCATCAAAACACTCAGGAAAACCTGTCAAGTCTGATATATCTTTAACGGCAATACCTGCCTCGTTCAATTTCTTTGATGTTCCTCCGGTTGAGATAATCTCCCAACCCATGTTGTGAAGCTCTTGTGCAAATTCAACAATTCCTGTCTTGTCAAATACGCTAATCAACGCTTTTCTGCTCATATCTATTTTGGATAAAAATTTATGGTTTTACCTTGTTTATAATGTATCGCAAAATTAGAAAAAAGTGAGCGTAAATAAAATAGGCGAGAGTACGATATTTCGAAAAAAAATCAGAAAAATTTCAAATATCGAATTCTCGTACATAAGGGGATATTCACAGCCGTACAAGAGATAAAATTGATAAAATGTCAAGTTGATTATAGATTGACAAAACACAAATTACAAAGCACAAGGGAAGGTAATTGACAGTACATAACAAAGTGTCAAATAACTTTTGTCAAGTAGCTAATTGCACAAAAGGGTAGTGTGCAATTGATAATTGAAGAGAGTGTAAAGCGGTTGAAAAATATGCATTTTTTACGAATATCGACATGTTAATTATTTTAATATCAGTATTATATATAAAATATTTAGAGTTTTACTTTAATTAAAATCACGAAGTGTTTAACAATAATCTTAAAAATGGGATTTTAAGGCTGTTTTTAATTTGCAAATGTTTGAAATATCAGTTGTTTAGGTATTATCATATGAAGTATTACTATAAATATGATTTTAGCGAAATAGTGGCTCTTTATAACTTTGGTTTTCGTGACTTTAAATTATTATTAAAGATGACATAAAAAGTCATGAAAATCTTGACATTTCACCAATGCAATTACTTGACAAAAATCTATTGCAAAACTCTGTGTAAAATTGTAAATTTGTCAAACAAAATTTTTTAGTTGACAAGCTCATTTTATGGAGACAAAAGATAGATTTCTTCAAATAATTAATGAAAAGGGAATATCTCAGCAAGAGATGGCAGAAAGAATAGGTGTCGATGCTTCGACTATTTCCTATTTCTGTAAAGGAAAGAGAAAACCGGGTTTTGATATTCTTGAGAGAATAGCAAAGGCCTTTCCCGATGTTGATTTGAATTGGCTTATTACCGGTATTGTGTCAGAATCGCATATTTCAGCCAATAATACAGATATGTCTGAAATATCGAATTCTCAGAACACCTTTGATACCGGACAACTTGAGTTGAATTTTGCTTCCGGAACACCGGTTTCACCTGTTCGACAACAACCTGTATCACAACAGAACAGGATTGAAAAACCCGCTCAATCCACACAGAAGAGAATTAAGCGGGTTATTGTATTGTTTGATGATGGAACCATTGAGAGTTATAATGGTTTTTGATTATTTACTTATTTATCAAACCGATTATCTGGTTTACATCATCAAATCCATTTTCATCAAGGTATTGATCTATACCATCGATAACCTTTTGTGTAATTGCAGGATCTATAAAGTTTGCCGTTCCTATTTGAATTGCTGATGCTCCTGCCAAGAGGAACTCTATGGCATCGGCTGCACTTGCAATACCTCCAAGTCCGATTACCGGAACTTTCACAACTTTGGCTACCTGCCATACCATTCTTAGCGCTACCGGCTTAACACATGGACCGCTCAAACCTCCTGTAATTGTACTAAGAATAGGTTTTCTGGTTTTAATGTCGATAGCCATACCCATCATAGTGTTAATCAATGATACCGAATCGGCTCCCGAGGCTTCAACAGCCAATGCTATCTCTTGAATATTTGTTACATTAGGAGATAGTTTTACGATAAGGTGTTTTTTATATGCCTCTCTGACAGCTTTGACAACTTCAGATGCAGCTGCACAACTTGTACCAAAAGCCATGCCTCCCTCTTTAACGTTGGGGCAAGAGATATTCAGCTCGATTGCAGGAATATTCTCTAGTTCGTTGATCATCTCTGCGCATTTTACGTAATCGCCAACAGATGATCCTGATACATTAACAATGATATTGCTCTTGATGTTCTTGATTGCAGGATAAATTTTATCTACAAAGTATTGGGCACCTTTGTTTTGTAATCCAACAGCATTTAACATTCCCGATGGAGTTTCCGCCATTCTTGGATATGGATTTCCCTCGCGTGGATTTAGGGTTGTGCCCTTAACTATGAAACCTCCCAAATTTTCAAGGTTAACAAAATTGCTATATTCAATTCCGTAACCGAATGTTCCTGATGCGGTTAGCACGGGATTCTTTAATGCTAAACCGTTTATATCTACATTTAACTTAGCCATTTCAGATCATTTATATTAAACACCGGACCTGTTGTACATACACATTTGTGTCCCTCTTTGGTATCTTGAACACAACACAGACAAGCGCCTATACCGCAGGCCATTTTGTTTTCAAGTGATACCTCGCAGAATATGCCTTTCTCTGAAGCATATTTGGCAACGCCTTTCATCATGGGGGTGGGGCCGCATGTGTATATTCTGTCATAACTATTCATAAGGATTGAGTGTTGAGTAGGGTATCCCTTCTCTCCAAAACTTCCATCTTCTGTTGTATAGTATAAATCTGCAACCTGTTCGAATTTCTCTTTGAGAATAATGTCGGAAGAGCTTCTTGTTCCAATCAAAAGTGTAGGTTTGTTGCCACTTTTACAAATCTCCTTTGCAAAGTAGTATAGCGGAGCAATTCCTACACCACCTCCTACCAATAATACCTTTTCATTTGCAGATGGCATTGTGAATTCCATGCCCAGGGGTATAAGAATGTTGATGGAACTTCCATTCGCAATGTGTGATAGCTTTTCTGTACCCTTTCCTGCAATCTTTACAAGCAGCTCTAACTCTCCATTTTTCGAATCTGCATAGTGAATTGAAATAGGACGACGCAATAAAACTCCGGCATCCTGAATCAAAACATTTACAAATTGTCCCGGTAGAATTTCAGGCAACTCTTCATTTGTGTGGAGCTTCAATAGGAAGCATCCGGCTCCTACCGGACTATTCTCCACTACTGTAAAATCGACAAGTTTCTTCATTATATTTTGTTTTATTTACTATTATCTCTACATTTTTTCAAGGCTTGGGCTGTGTAACTCTCGGGGCACTTTTCAATCAACTCTTCCATGGTTCCTTCGAACATTACATTACCTCCTTTTTCGCCCCCCTCGGGCCCAAGATCAATTATGTAGTCTGCATGTTTGATTACATCTAAATTGTGTTCAATTACTACAATTGAGTGACCTTGTTTTATAAGATCGTCGAACGATCGCATCAATTTATGAATGTCATGAAAATGTAATCCTGTTGTAGGCTCATCAAAGACAAACAGCGTTGGTTCCGCATGGTCAATGCTTAGGTGGTATGCCAATTTAACTCGTTGGCTTTCACCTCCACTAAGTGTATTAGATGGTTGACCCAATTTAACATATTCAAGCCCTACATCTTTAAGTCTTTTCAGTTTTTTTACAATTGAACGTTCATTTGGATCCAATTCCGAGAAGAAATTTAAGGCATCGTCAACGGTCATTTCCAATATATCGTAAACGCTTTTGCCCTTGTATTTTATCTCAAGAATATCATCTTTAAAGCGTTTGCCATGGCACTGTTCACATGGGATAAACATGTCTGCCATAAATTGCATACTAACCTTGATAACCCCTTCGCCCTCACACATATCGCAACGACCTCCGGCAACATTGAAAGAGAAGAATGATGGTTTGAATCCTTGCATCTTTGCCTGCTTCTGATCTGCGAAAAGCTTGCGAATATCATCCCATGCTTTGATATAGGTGATAGGGTTGGAACGCGACGATTTTCCTATCGGGTGTTGATCAACAAACTCAATCTGTTTAAGTGCTGAAACATCGCCCTCAATTTTGTCATAACTTCCAACCTGATCGGAACTCTCACCATAGATTTTTGATAGGGCGGGAACCAGAATGCGTTTTACCAATGTACTCTTACCCGAGCCGCTTACGCCTGTAATGGCTGTCATTACTCTGAGTGGAATATGAACAGTTATATTCTTTAGGTTATTCTCGGTTGCTCCGGATAAAACTATCTGTTTTGTAAATGTTCTTCGCTCTTTTGGTGTTTCAATGCGTCTTCTGCCGCAAAGGTAGTCGGCAGTAAGGGTATTGGCATTCTCAAGTCCCTTAATATCGCCATGGTAAACAACCTCGCCTCCAACTGCTCCTGCCAATGGGCCAATATCGATGATCTTGTCGGCCGAGCGCATAATCTCTTCATCGTGTTCAACAACCACAACTGTATTTCCAATATCGCGAAGTCTCTTTAAAACGCGTATTAGTTTCTCTGAGTCGCGCGCATGAAGTCCGATACTTGGTTCATCTAAAACGTACAGTGAGCCAACAAGTGCTGAACCTAACGATGTTGCCAAATTTACACGTTGGCTTTCACCTCCTGAAAGAGTCGATGCCAAACGGTTAAGAGTCAGGTATTCAAGACCAACTTCGCGCATGAATTCAAGTCGACTTGTGATTTCAGGCATAATGCGTAATGCAATCTCTTGCTCCTCGATATGTAAATTCTTAAAAAAAGGAATCAATTCCGAGATAGGCATGTCTACAAGTTCGGGTAATGATTTTCCACCTACTTTTACATATGATGCCTGAGGTTTTAATCGTGTTCCATGACACTCCGGACATGTGGTTTTACCGGTATATCTGGCAATCATAACCCTGTTCTGAATCTTATATTTGTGGCGCTCAAGATCTGCAAAGGTGGCATTGATTCCCACTTCAGGAATATCAAGAAATCCATTCCACAGCATATCTTTCTCTTTGTCGCTCAATAGGTAATAGGGTTTATGTATAGGAAAATCAACCTTGTGTGCATTTAAGATGAACCATTTCTTCCATTCGCTCATCTTTTCACCTCGCCAACACATAACTGCATTATCGTAAACGCTTAATGATTTATTGGGCACAACTAAGTTTTCATCGATTCCTAAAATCTTTCCATAACCGTTACACTTTGGGCAGGCCCCAATAGGCGAGTTGAAACTGAACATGTTGGCCGATGGCTGTTCGAATAATATGCCGTCGGCCTCGAATCGGTTAGAGAAGTGGTGTTTTTCACCATTTATCATTATGTAACACTCTCCGTTTCCTTCGTTAACAGCACCCTCTATTGATTCGTACAGTCGGGATTTATTCTCGTCACTATTATCAATTGTTATTCTATCGACAACCAACAACAACTCCTCCTTTTCAGGAAGCTCTTCAATATTGTTATTGATAATATCATCAATTCTGATAAAGTTACCATTATGTTCCAATCGGACATATCCTTGGTTGTGCAGGGTGGTTAATTTCTCTTTGTCGGATATATTCGCAATCCTGGTTAGGATTATAGCTGTTAAACCTTGGTGTTTAAGTACAAATTTTCTGATGCTTTCAACAGTGTCGCAACGAACCTCTTTACCTGAAACCGGAGAGTATGTCTTGCCAATTCGGGCATATAGAAGTTTTAAGTAATCGTATATCTCTGTAAGTGTTCCTACAGTTGAGCGAGGATTCGATGAGTTAACCTTTTGCTCAATTGCAATTGATGGTGGTATGCCTAAAATGGAATCGCACTCAGGTTTGTTTAAACGTCCTAAGAATTGTCTGGCATAGGATGATAGTGACTCAACATATCTGCGTTGGCCTTCTGCATAGAGAGTGTCAAACGCCAATGACGACTTACCACTTCCTGATACGCCTGTAACGACGGTAAGGGTATTTAAATCTAACTTCAATGATATGTTTTTAAGATTGTTGACCCTAACTCCATTTAGTGAAATGTATCTCTCTTCTGCCATCTTTTAATCCTCGACTTATAAAGCTTCTAATCTACAAAAATAAGAAAAGGTGGGCGAAGAACAAAAAATAAAAACTAAAAAAGGGTGTCATTTGACACCCTTTTATGTTTGTTTGTTTGGAAAAGCTTTAATTTACTAATTTTTTTATTCGGCAACTACCTCGAATGCAACGTCAACCTTAACCTCGCGGTGCAATTTAATTGTTGCAGTGTACTGGCCAATCTCTTTAACCTCTTTAAGCATAATCTTCTTTCTATCGATCTCGAATCCCTGTGCGCCCAATGCCTCAGCGATCATAACGTTGTTGATAGAACCGAAAATCTTACCGGTAGAGCTTGACTTAGCATTCAATGTAAGTTTAACATCTGCCAACTTAGCTGCCAACTCCTCAGCCTCAGCCTTAATCTTAGCCTCTTTGTGAGCACGTTGCTTGATGTTCTCAGCAACAATCTTCTTAGCAGACTCAGTTGCAAGAATAGCGTATCCCTGTGGGATCAAATAGTTACGTCCGTAACCAGGCTTTACATTTACGATGTCATCCTTGTGACCCAATGTAGCTATATCGCTTAACAAAATTACTTCCATTCTTTAGTCCTCCTTTGTTTAATTATTTCATCAAATCAGTTACATATGGAAGCAAAGCAAGGTGTCTTGCGCGCTTAACAGCTGTTGCAACTTTTCTCTGGAACTTCATAGATGTTCCTGTAATACGTCTTGGAAGGATCTTTCCCTGCTCGTTCAAGAATTTTTTCAAGAACTCAGGATCTTTGTAATCGATATACTTGATTCCTGCCTTTTTGAAACGACAATACTTTTTCTTCTTGATATCCACTGTTGGTGGAGTTAAGTATCTGATCTCGCTATCTATCTGTGCCATGACTTATTTCTCCTCTGATTTGTTAGACAATTTGTTCTTTCTCTTCTCTGCGTATGCCAAAGCAAACTTGTCGAGCTTGAAGGTTAAGAAACGAATAACTCTCTCGTCACGTCTGTAAGCTGTCTCAAGTTTCTCGATAAGAGAACCCTCGCCGCTAAACTGTAGTAACTGATAGAATCCTGTTGTTTTGTTCTGGATAGGATAAGCCAGTTTGCGAAGTCCCCATGACTCCTCATTCTCAATAGCGCCACCATTTGCAAGAATGACGTTCTTGAACTTTTCTGCCGCTTCCTTTACCTGTGTTTCAGATAAAACGGGAGTTGTAATGAAAACGGTCTCGTAATGATTCAACATAGTTTTAATTAATTTGGTAAAAAATTATTTTATCGGGCGCAAAGGTAATGCTTTTATTCGAAATAACAAAGCATTTTTCCTATTTTTTAACGATATATCTTGCGCTGTTGCAGTGCCTTACGATACTTGCTGGCATTTACATTATGCTCTCGAAGAGTTTTTGCAAAAATGTGTGTTCCGGAAAAATCTGAATTGGCACAAAAAAATATAAAGTCATGATTCTCAGCATTTAACACTGCATCTATTGCCTGGAGCGAGGGCACACGAATTGGTCCCGGAGGCAAACCGGCATACTTGTATGTATTATATGGCGAGTCAATTAATTTATGTTTATCCAAAACTCTTTTCGCCTCAAAATCGTTATTGGCGAATTTTAGTGTAGGATCAGCCTCTAATTTCATCCCTTTTTTAAGGCGATTAATGTATACACCTGCAATACGTCGGTATTCGGGAACGTATGAACTCTCTTCATCTATAATTGATGCCAAAGTTGCTACCTGAATGGGGGTAAGGGCTATTCTTTCCGCTTTTGCCAATCGTTCATTATTCCAGAATTTCTGATATTCTTGTTTCATTTTGGCAAGCAGGGAAATCTCGTTGGTAGTCCAATAAATTTTGTATGTATTGGGAATAAAAAGAGCGGGTAGTGTCTCTTTTGTAAAACCTAATCCGTTGACTATTTGAGTGTCTCGAAGTAAAGAATCCATTTTTATAGAATCAACACTGTAAAGATTCTGTGATGCATATTGAATAATATCACCTATATCTCTTGTAGAGATAAATGTAAAATCGATAGCATCCTGTTCGCCAATTCTGAGTTTGTTAACTATTTGCTCTATTGATAGGTTTGCTATATTATAACGTCCAATTTTTTTAGCTGGATTATAGTGTTTTAACGAGGCAAAATGTTTAAAAAGTGCCGGATGCGAGAAATTTGTAAGCCTCTCCAAATTGTCGGCAACGCTGTCAAGTGTATAGTTTTCGGTTACATGAATAATAGTCTCATCATTATTGGAAGAGATAGGATAGTAGAGTATTCTGTGTAGCTGCCATACTGTAACTGCAATCACAATAACCATTGCAGTTACAGCAATCAAGCCAAATTTAATAACCCTTTTCATCTATCATGTTATATTGTTAAATGTAGAAACTGAATCCAATACCAAGGTTTTCTTTGAATTGAATCTTTTTGGATGAATTTTCATCATACTTTGCCTCCATGTATAGAGTTGCATTCATGAAGGTATTGATATTGAATTTAAATGTTCCTCTCCAGTAGGCATATATAGGTATGTCATAATCTTTTATGTTGTAGTATATGAATGACTCGAAGTTACTATTAATATCAAGAAATTTCCATAATGTTTTTGATGTGTGGTTATACACAATATTGAAACCTACACTCGATTTTAAATGTTTATTCTCTTTAACTCCATAATTGGTAGGGGTAATTTTCTCTATATCGCGAATATAGGTCATTTTACCCGATGCAGGAGCCAATAGAAGAGATATTCGGTTATTAGGTTTGAAGTTCATTCCGGCCGAGGGAACAATATATGTCGGAGACATAAAGTTGGCAACCAACGTAGCATCATCACCAGAGTATTTATATGAGTTAAATAATTGGGTTTGAACATTTAACTGCACTGTATAGTACCAATGTTCGGATTTTGTTTTATATCCTAATTTAGTATTTAACTCAAAATAGTCGTCACTTTTTCTGGGCGATGTTCCTTCATAAAGAACCATACCTAAGTTGTATTTCAAATAGTTTTCAAAACTTAGGCGGTTGTGATTATAGTTGGCAAATGCTCCGAATTTGAACAATATTGAGAAGGAGTTTTGACCTCCGCCTTGCCAGTTTTTATTGGCAGCCTGTGTCATATTAAGGTTGTATGATGTATATCCTGACCAACGTTTTCTATACACCGATCCTTTATTCAAACCGAAATTGAATCGGCTTAAATCAAGTTCATTTTTTTGTGTAAAATCCTTATTCTCGACAATCAAATCTTCTAATCTATGATCATTGGCAGATTCATCGATATTGATTCTTATCTTGCTTCCTCCAGGCAGAGTTTCAATCCAGGTCCTGATAGTATCGCCCGCCATTGTTCTAAACCACACTCGTCTATATTGATGGCGTTTTCCATGAATCCACATAGATTGGACCAAATCTTCATTGGCATCAACAATTTCAAGTAGTACAGAGTCGCGGCTAACTTTTCTAAGCCACTGAAAATTACTGTCTTCACGAACTGCTGATATCAATAGTTGCAAATCGTTGTGATCAACATAATCCTCGGCATAACGAACACTGTCAAATGTAACCTTGCGTTGAATATAAGCCATTGACTCAACCTTCTTGCCCGTACTTTCGGTAATTCTTCGGAATGCGCTTATCTGATTTTGCAAGGTTCTGTTTTCGGCATATTTTGTCAGTACGGTAATTGCATCGCTTAATTCGGGATCATTGGGCATATCGGCCTTGATTCCTTGTATCAAATACCATAATCCCACATTATCAATCATTCTTGGAAGACGACTTTTTTTATCAATTCTATTGGGAATAGTTAAGTTATTCTCAATATGTTTGGTAAAGTAACGAGGGGGTAGTGGTACTATGGAGTTGTCGATAGTAGTGATAACCTGTCCCTTCGCACATAAAGATGCGAAGATTAGCACAAAAACAATAATACACCTAATGCGTAACATACTAAAACGGAGAATTTGGTTCTTTAGACATGTGAGACAAACACAATCTATCCAATAATGATGGCCACCATTTACTTAAGAATACAGTTAATTTTCCCTCGACAAAGGTCATCACAATTGAACGTTTTTTCTTAATTATTCCCTTGACGATTATCTCTGCACAACGCTCAGCCGACATCATTTTTTCCTCGTTTCTTGGGGTTTCTCCTTGTTGCGAGCCATCGGCAGTAAGGGCTGTTTTTCTGATGTTTGATGCGGTGAAACCTGGAGCTGCAACTAAAACATGAAGTCCTCTTCGCAAATATTCTATACGTATTGTATCAAGGAATCCACGCACAGCAAATTTACTTGCAGCATAGCCGGTACGTGCAGGAAGACCAACATGACCTGCAATTGAAATTACACCAACCAAACTTCCTTTTCTATCTAATAAATAAGGTAAAGCATATTTGGTACAGTTTACGGTTCCCCAGAAATTTACATCCATAAGTTTGTGCAATACACTCAAATCGGTATCGATTAACATGGCACGCATAGATATTCCTGCATTATTGATAAGTACATCAATGTGGCCAAATTTTTCAATAGTCTTCTTTACGAGATTTTCGCAATCTTCAGGATTAGTTACATCAACCTGAACGGGCAAAAACTCGATACCTTGAGCGCTATAGTGTGCGCACATTGCATTTAATTTATCTATGGAACGGGCAGCAGCAACAATTTTGGCTTTTCTCTTTGCCAACTCACCAACCAACGCCTCGCCAATACCTGAAGAGGCTCCTGTAACAATAACAACTCTGTCTTTCATACCTTTATATAGTAGTGTAATATAATACCAAAATACAAAGGTAGTTATTTATAGTAATTTTGCAATATTTAAGATGTTAATAATTATTACAATACTTGTCCTATAATTTATATTATGTAAAATAGTTATATAAAAAAAGGGGAGCAGCCCATGTTTGAACTGCCCCTTGATAACTTGTATAATGAGTAATTATCTTTTCAACTTCTCATTAATCTGGTTGTACATTCCCTCGTACTTGTCATCAATGTTACGCAACTTGTAATAGATCTCCTTCAAGGTAATCATTGTGTTTCTATCCTCTGAATTGATTGCATGTGCATTCTCGAAGTGGATAAGAACATCCTGATATCTCTTGTAAACATCCTTCATTGCCTCCTCGTACTTCTTAAAGTCAGAAATATCCTGAACCTCTGCCTGATATGCGTTAACCTTCTCAAGCTCGATAACTCCAATTGCGTAGGTTGAGTAGAAATCCTTTGGATCAATGCTAAGAACCTGGTTGTACAACTTCACGGCCTCCTCATAGTTCTTAATCTTGTCATAGATATTTGCCTTTGATCTGATGAATGCTATATTCTCAGGGTTAGCTTCGATAGCCTCGTCAAGATAAGGAATAGCATCGGAAGGATTCTCAGAATCAAGATAGTAGTTAATCATCTCAACCAACATGTAGTTGTTGTTTGGGAACTTCTTGATACCCTCGGTCATATATTTAACTGCCTCCTCCTCTTTCTCTTGAAGCTTTAGAACGTTACTCAACATTTCGTATACATCCTCTGCTTTATAGTTGTATGGGATAAGCTGTTTGTAGTACTTCTCTGCATTTGCATAATCCTGAGCCTGATGAGCTGCCAATCCTGCAAAATAGATGATTATTGTATCGACCTTATCATCACCTACAACTGCCTTGTAATATTTGTTTTCGCCAATCTCCAATGTGCGCTCAAATGCCTTGAATGCATCTGTAAAGTTGTTAGCATTAAACTCCTCAATGCCGTAGTTCTGGAAGTCAATATAGAGATTCTTATATTGAGTTCCTAACTTTTTACCGAATTTTCCCTTCTCATCCAAACGCTCTACATTCTGATATGCCTCCCAAACTTTGTTTACATCTGAGCTTGATACCATCTGTCTGATTCCTGGATCTCCGTTCTCAATAAATGCCTGGTAGATTTGACCAAACATAAAGTGGCCCTGAGCATAATCTGCACATGACTCATCTGCCATAGCCTCGTCAATCAACTTCTTGGCCATATCAATATTATTAGATGCAAAGAAGTTCTTAGACAACGCAACTTTACCCTTTTGTGCGTAACCTGAAAAGGCAACTCCGCACGCAAGTGCTACTACTAATGCAATTCTCTTCATAACTATTAGATTTTTATAATTATTGTTGTTAAATTTTTATTCGTTTGTCTCTACACTACCCTCTTCCTGTGTTTTAATAACCTGATTATCGGTTAATTCGGTGGTTTCACTTGCTTCGCTCTCCTCATCCTCGGAAGCCGGAACCTTTGTAACGGCAGCAATAGCATCCTCCTCGCCCAAGTTAATCAGTTTAACACCTTGAGTTGCTCGACCCATTACCCTTAACTTGCTCACCTCTTGTCTGATTACAATACCATTCTTGGTGATAATCATTAGGTTGCTGTCGTCGGTAACCTGCTCAAGAGCAATCAAATTACCTGTCTTTTCAGTAATATTTATTGTCTTTACACCCTTGCCTCCTCGGTTGGTAATGCGATATTCATCAATCTCTGAGCGTTTACCGAATCCATTCTCTGATACAACAAGAATGTTCTCGGGGCTATTCTCAACATCAACACAAACCATACCAACAGCCTCGTCCTTATCCGGAACAGAAATTGCCTTAACTCCCGATGCAACACGTCCCATTGGACGAACTGCATTTTCGTGGAAACGGATAGCCTTACCTGACTTAACGGCAATCATTATATCCATATTACCGTTGGTCAATTTAGCCTCGAGTAGCTGGTCTCCCTCGCGAATAATGATAGCATTAATTCCGTTTGCTCTTGGACGTGAATATGCCTCCAAAGTGGTTTTCTTAATAATACCGTGTTTGGTGCACAATACAATGTAATTTGAGTTGATGTAATCAACATCCTTCAAATCCAATACATTGATATATGCCATAACCTTATCACCCGGCTCAATGTTCAAAAGGTTCTGGATAGCGCGTCCTTTAGATTGTTTTGTCCCTTCCGGAATTTCGTAAACCTTTAGCCAGAAACATCTACCCTGCTCTGTGAAGAACAACATAGTGTTGTGCATACGTGCAGTCACAAGGTGCTCCAGGAAGTCCTCCTCGCGTGTCCCGGTACCCTTTGAGCCCTTACCTCCGCGGTTTTGTACGCGATACTCAGACAATGATGTACGCTTAATGTATCCCATGTGTGAAATGGTAATCACAACATCTTCGTCTGCATAGAAATCCTCGGGGTTGAACTCCTCAGCGGCAAACTCAATATCCGTTCTGCGCTCATCGCCATATTTCTCCTTGATTTCAATAAGCTCCTCCTTAATAATACCCATTCGGATGTCAACATTGGCCAGAATCTCATTCAATCGGGCAATTGTCTTTTCAAGCTCTTCGGCCTCGGCGCGAAGTTTACTCTGCTCCAATCCTGTCAATTGACGCAAACGCATCTCAACAATAGCTGTTGCTTGAATATCATCGAGCATGAATCGAGCCATCAAATTCTCCTTAGCCTCGACAGGCGATGCTGCCGCTCTGATAATTCTGATGACCTCGTCAATATTATCGGAAGCAATCAATAAACCGCGTAAAATATGAGCACGTTTTTCTGCCTGAGCCAATTCATAGCGTGTTCTGCGTACAACAACCTCGTGTCTGTGCTCAACGAAATACTTGATCAAATCCTTCAAATTCAACAGACGTGGACGTTTATTAACCAAAGCCACATTGTTAACTCCGAAAGAAGATTGTAAAGCTGTGTGTTTCAATAAGGTATTCAACACAACGTTCGCCACGGCATCGCGCTTAAGCTCGATAACAATTCTCAAGCCAACTTCGAGCGAGGACTCATCATTGATGTCAGAGATGCCCTCAATCTTCTTGTCGTTAACAAGGTCTGCAATATGAGAAATCAACTCGGCCTTGTTTACCATGTATGGAATTTCATGTACAACAATACACTCCTTTCCATTAGGCAACACCTCGATACTTGTCTTTGCTCTTACAATAACACGGCCTTTCCCGGTCATGTAAGCCTCTTTCACTCCACTATAGCCATAAATTGTACCTCCTGTTGGAAAATCGGGAGCCTTGATTATTTTAATAAGATCCTCAATCTCAATGTCTTTATTGTCAACGTATGCACAAATTGCATCAATGGTGTCAGAAAGATTGTGTGGAGGCATATTTGTTGCCATACCTACAGCAATACCCTGCGCTCCATTAACAAGGAGGTTAGGAATACGTGTTGGAAGAACCGAGGGCTCTTTAGTCGATGCATCGAAGTTCGGAACCATGTCAACGGTATCCTTCTCCAAATCGATAAGCATATCCTCGGCAATCTTTGCCATTCTGGCCTCGGTATAACGCATAGCTGCGGGTGGATCATTATCGATAGAACCGAAGTTACCCTGTCCATCAACAAGCGGGTAACGCATTGACCAGTCCTGAGCCAAACGCACCAATGTCATATATATTGAGCTATCTCCGTGTGGGTGATACTTTCCCATCACCTCTCCAACAACAGCTGCAGATTTCTTTGTAGGTTTGCTATAAACCAAACCAAGGCGCTCCATTCCGTACATTACACGACGATGCACTGGCTTAAATCCATCGCGAACATCAGGAAGTGCACGTGAAACGATAACAGACATAGAGTAATCGATATACGAGGTTTTCATCTCCTTGTCGATATCGACCTTGATAATTCTTTGTTCTTGATTTTCCATCAATTACTTTTCTCTTTTTTTTAAAAAAAAACTACTCTTAATTATCATGCAAAAATAGCTATTTTATACGATAAAAAAAACTTCTCTCGTTTTTTTTATCAACAAAAAAAATGACATTAACTTTGTAGCTGTAAACTATCAAAATATGAGTACACTATATCTATTCCCCAATGTTTTGAGCGAGGGCTCAATTAATTCGGTAATACCTGCAGATATTATTGGTAAGATACGAGAAATCAAAGCATTTGCTACCGAGAATACCAAAAATACCCGCAGATTCCTTAAATCGATAGACAGGAGCATAGATATAGATTCAATTATCTTTATAGAGTTGAATGAGCATAGCGACTACAATACAATAAAGGAGTGTGCCGAGGTATTGAAGGTTCAGAATATGGGAATCATTTCCGAGGCAGGATGTCCCGGTATTGCAGATCCCGGTGCAGATCTTGTGGCCTATGCCCACACCAAAGGAATAAAGGTGGTTCCATTTGTAGGACCATCATCGATATTGTTGGCCTTGATAGCTTCGGGATGTAATGGTCAATGCTTTGCTTTTAACGGCTATCTGCCGGTCAAAGAGCCTGAGCGTGGTAAGGCTTTGAAAGAGTATGAGCGAATATCCAAAAAAGAGAACCGAACACAGATATTCATTGAAACACCCTATAGAAATGAGCGTTTCTTTGCAGAGCTACTTGAGCGGTTACTCCCCTCTACAAAACTCTGTGTTGCGTGTAATATTACCGCCGAAGATGAATATATCAAAACTTTAACGGTGGCTGAGTGGAGAAAAACAGAAAGGCCGACTCTCCATAAAAAGCCGGCCATTTTCCTGTTTTTAGCGTAACTTAATTCTCTATTACGTAAGTTTTGTGAATAGGCGCACTATGCTTGTGCGCGTTTCACTTTTACTTCTTGAAATATCTATTGTATAGACCCTCGAAGCCTTTTCCGTGACGAGCCTCATCCTTAGCCATCTCGTGAACAGTATCGTGGATCGCATCAAGGTTCAACTTCTTCGCAATTATTGCCAAACGCAATTTGTCCTCGCAAGCTCCGCATTCAGCGCTCATACGTTTCTCCAAATTGGTCTTTGTATTCCAGACAACCTCGCCCAACAACTCTGCAAACTTAGCTGCATGCTCGGCCTCCTCGAAAGCGTAACGTTTGTAAGCCTCTGCAATCTCGGGATAACCCTCGCGATCTGCCTGACGGCTCATTGCCAAATACATTCCAACCTCTGTGCACTCGCCGTTGAAATGAGCCTGAAGACCCTCCCACAACTCTTGGTCACAACCCTGTGCAACACCAATCTCGTGCTCGCAAGCAAACTGCATTGCTCCACCATCCTCTGCTAACTCTTTGAACTTGCTGGCTGGAACACCACACAATGGACACTTCTCAGGAGCGGCATCACCCTCGTGAACATAACCGCATACGGTACAGATGAACTTTTTCATAATTCTTGGTTTTTAATGTTTTACTTATTGTTTTGTTTTAGTTATTTCTATTACAATTACCGCATATACCCTTCACATAAAGGTGTTTTGTCGATACGTGAAAGTTATTGTCTAATTTCAACTCTCCCATCTTGGGACTTTCAAAATCATAAACCTTTCCGCACTCGGCACATATAAAATGTGAATGATCCGAGGTATCTGCATCATAGCGAGTACTGTTTTCATCAATGGTCAACATTAAAACTATATTCTGCCGAGTTAAAAATTTCAATGTATTATAGACCGTTGTTCTTGACAAGGTAGGAATAGTTGTGTTTAATGCCTCGTAAATCTCATCGACTGTTGGGTGGGTTTTGTGTTCCATTAAATATTTTAAAACCGCTATCCTTTGAACCGATGGTTTTATTCCTGCATTGTCTAATATGGTTTTAATTCTTTCCATTTTTGGAATCATTACAAATATGTTTTCACTGCAAAATTATAAAGAATTCTTTAATCTCCAAATATTTTGAAGAAAAATCTTAACTTTGTGCCATGTTTTTCGCAGGTATAACATATAATATCATTACTATATCAATGGTAATATGCTTATTCATAGGCAGTTTTGCCTTTGGAGGGGATATTGAATTGCTATATGTATTTTTTTTCGATAGAGGTGAAATTCCTGTCGAAATGGCTGAGAACTGTGAAAAAAACTTTTCAAATGAAGAAAAAAGTGTTGTAAATGAAGAAAAAAATGAAGATAAACAAGAGCATTTACAAATCCATTTTTCTCCTCCGAAAGATATTCCTGTTTTATATAGTTGTAATTTACACAACTTTCGACTCTTAACGTCGTCTTTCTTGCGTGCTCCACCTCTCTTTCTCTGATTTGTGAAGAGGTTTCATTACTTAGTTATAGGTTATGTTATTGCGGGATGTAAGAATTAAAAAATGAACAATTTTTATAGGTTTATTGTGTGTGTGGGTTCAATCTTGTTTTCACACACTCTATATTCGCAAAGTGATGATAAAGTAAAGGAACACTTTGTGGACGAGGTTACGGTAATTGCAGAGCGTCGTGAACTTTCTGAAAGAGATATTCCTGCATCGGTGTCAGTGGTTACTGAGAATAATTTAAGAAACGAACCCTTGCCCGATATAAGAGTGTTAGCGAATTATGTTCCTAACTTCTATATTCAGGAGAGTGGTTTGAAACTTTCAACTCCGATTTATGTACGAGGAGTTGGTTCGGTTTCAGGAACTCCGTCGGTGGGTTTGTACATTAATGGTGCACCGGTATTCGATAAGAATAGTTTTATTTTCGATCTGTATGATATTGAACAAATAGAGGTTTTAAAAGGACCTCAGAGTACCCTTTATGGAAGAAATACCATTAATGGACTTGTCAATATAAGAACCTCTAAGCCTGCGGGTAAATGGGGGGTAAAAGCTCTTGTCGGAGCCGGATCCTATGGTACATTCCGTGGGATGGTTGGAGTTGATCTTCCAAAAGTAGGTATATGGCGAAGCAAACTTTCGTTTAACTACAACAGAACCGATGGTTACTTCAGAAATATCTATAATAGCTCATTGCCGGGTTCTTCGGAGAGCCACAATGTTCGCTATTTGGGTGTTTTGAATTTTGAAAGAGGAGTCGAGTTACTTATAGGCGCTGAGTATAATCGTACAGCTGATGGTGGATATCCTTACGGCCAGTTAGATTCATTGAAGGCAAATCCATACAAGGTTAATTACAATAGCAATGCTTGGTATAATCGCGATATATATCGTATTTATGCCAATATATCGAAGACATTCTGCAGGGCAAAAATCAGTAATGTGTCAGCTTACTCGTATACAACCGATGATCAATTGACCGATACCGATTACACCTTTTATGATGTATTTTCAAATAGAAAACATTCGTATGGTAATTTGTTTACGAACGAGTTTAATATTCAATCGGGTACAAAGCAAAAGTTAATATGGAGTGCCGGAGCTTTTCTCTTTTACAAATTGTTGTTGAACAACTATACAGCAACCTTTGGCAGGGATAAGGCACTATTAATGAATATAGATCTTGATAAGGCAAAGTATAGAAATCATGTAGAGACAATGGGTGCGGCTGCATACGGTCAGTTGGCAATCAATGATATGTGGACGGGTGCAGAGTTAAGTGTGGGGTTGCGTTACGAATTCGAGAATAGCGATCTGGATTATCACGACGATATTCAGGTGACGGGAAATTGGGTTGAAAACTGGCATAAGAGCAACGATAATACAAACTTCTCTGCCCTATTGCCTAAGTTTTCGTTGATGCAGAAATTCAATAACACCTCGCTCTATGCAACTGTCGGTAAGGGGTATAAAGCAGGAGGTTATAATATCATTGCTAACGAGATGAGTACCCGGATTATTGATTTAAGCTATGATTCAGAGTCGCTTTGGAACTATGAGATTGGTGCAAAATATATGGCTCCATCGAAAAAGTTTAAGGCTAATATTTCGCTATTCTATCTTGATTGGCGCGATCAACAGATTTTTGTTATGGGTATGATGGGACCTAGTATTGAAAATGCCGGCGATGCCCATAATTATGGTGTAGATGGTGATATAAACTTGAATCTGCTTAATGTTCAGGCTCAAAACAGTTCTCATATCCTTGATTTGAGAGTTGCTGCCGGCTATACTCATGCAACCTATTATCGTAATGATACCAAGGAGCATGTGGGCAATAGAATTGTAATGGCCCCGGATTTTACTGGCGATGTTTCAATCAATTACTCTATGGCTCTTAATGACAGATTGGAAAGTACTATAAATTTCAGTAATAGTATCAAGGCAATGGGAACTCAGTATTTCGATGAGGCTAATACATTGAAACAATCTCCCTACGCATTGTGGAATATGAATCTGACTTATACAACACAAATGTGGAGTATATCGGTATGGGGCAAAAATATAATGGATAAACACTATTTCTGTTATGAATTCAAAAGCCCTGTTGGAAACAAAAAACCTGAATATTTAAATTCAGGACAATCCGGAGTTCCAAGAAACTTCGGATTTACAGTTAGTTACAAATTTTAGAAATTAATAAAAATTAAAAACTATGAGAAAATTATTGAGTTTTGCCGTAATGGCAATGGCTGCAATTGGTTTCACTGCATGCAGTGATTCTGATGCAGATGATCCGGGTAAAGGAACAATTAAAGATTTAAACGGTACATATTGGGTTTATGATGAGCCTGTTTGTGAGTTGGAATACCCCGGCGATGTGATTACAATTACAATGGGTTCACAGGGCGATGAGATGCAGATTACCGACGATGAGCTTGTTATGATGTTTACAATGTTTGCCAACGAGAAGATGTCATCGTATATGCGCCACTTCTACTTCATGGATAGAGAAAACTTAAATGTCGGTTTTGTAAAAGATGGAGAGAATGGCGATATTACACTTCAATATCAGCAGCAGGATAAAATGTTGGCTGTGGATATGAGCGTTATCAATGATAAAATGCCTACAGTCAGTGCAAATTATAATATTATCAAGGAGAATGGTGAGCAGCACATGGAGATCTTTTTTGAAAAGTTCTATATCACCATTATGATGCAGCAGATGCTTCCAACTTTCTTGCCATCAATTATGGGTAGTATTATTCTTAGCTTTGATACAATGCCTGAGGTTGCACAGCAGGCAATTATAGCAAGTTTCTCAACTCAAATTAATGAGATTCTTGCAGACACCGAGACCCTTAGAATCGGTCTTTGCGTCAAGCAACAAGAGGCTCCAAAAAATTAAGTAGAGATTGTTTATTAAAACTGAAAGAGAAAAGTGAACAGATTAATAATGGAATGTAACATTTGTTAGCAATGTGCGTATATGGTTGTAACAAAACCATAATAAAATGAAAAAGAAGGAGATATTAAGCGGAGTTTGGATTACTCCCAAAGAGAGCACGGCACTGCCCTACACTTTGAATGCTTTGGAGCCGTACATCAGTGAGCAGACCCTCTATTACCACCATGGCAAACACCTTGCCACCTATCTGCAGAATACCAAGAAATTGCAGCAAGGAACCCCATTCGAAGGGAAGTGTATTATGGATACTCTTCTTGGAGCTAAAGATGCGCTTTACAACAATGCTGCTCAGGCATATAACCATATCTTCTACTTTGAACAATTTGCTCCTGCCGAGTCGGGCAAAAATATTCCTGTAGGTCGGATTTTGAATCTGATTGAGCGTGATTTTGGAACCTATCGGAATTTTATGGAGACCTTTACTCAAGCAGCCATGTCGCTATTTGGTTCAGGTTGGGTTTGGCTTGTTCTTACTCCCGATCAAGAGTTGAAAATAGTAAAAACGGCCAATGCCGGAAATCCAATTCACGATATGCATGCACCCCTATTTGTAATTGATGTGTGGGAGCATGCGTACTACATTGACCAGAAGAATAACCGCAAGGGGTATCTGGATAATATCTGGAACATTGTTGATTGGGATATTGTATCGCACCGTCTAGAAAATATTCTTAAAACTCTTTCAGCTTAACAAAGATAGACTGTATGGGGAGCCCCATTACATTGTAGAATGAGCCCTCGATACCCGTTATACCAACATATCCAATCCACTCTTGGATTCCGTAGGCACCTGCTTTATCGAAAGGTTTGTAGGTGTCTACATAGTATTCTATTTCACGGGAGCTCAATTTACGGAAGTGCACATTGGTTGATACATTAAAACTATCACTCTTTTCGCGACTCATTAATGTAACACCTGTTACAACTCGATTTGTACTGCCGGACAGATGTTCCAGCATTGCTATAGCTTCGGCTCTGTTTGCAGGTTTTCCTAAAATTTCATTACCAATGATTACCACTGTATCTGCAGTTATGAGAAGTTCATTGTCGATAAGTGTGGGAGAAAGAGCCAATGCCTTCTGTTTTGAAAGATATACGGGAACTTCGGCCGGATCATCGAAATGAGGAAAATGACTCTCATCAATATCGGCCAAACGGATTGTAAAATCCAACCCCGCTCCGCTCATCAACTCTTTGCGTCGGGGCGAGGCTGAACCCAATACCAGTTTATATTTACATACTTCGTACATGGCAATCAATATCCATCCACATCTCCTGTGCCTTCAATGTTTGTTCGATTACATCGCGAGCACACCCCTTTCCACCTTCGATAGGTGAAATGTACTTTACTATTGATTTAATCTCGGAACAGGCATCGGCAGGACAAACAGGAACTCCTACATGCTTCATGCATTCGTAGTCGGGAATATCATCGCCCATATACATAACCTGCTCAGGGGTAAGTGAATACTTTTCCATTAATTTGGTAAGTACCTTAATCTTATCCGCTTCACGAAGATATATCTCTTTAATTCCAATCTTTTCGAATCTTTCACGAACTCCAGGACCTCCGCCACCACTGATTATGGCAACAATATATCCCTTTTTGCCACAATACATAATTGCGTAACCATCCTTTACACAGGCTGTTCTGATTAACTCTCCGCTTGAATCGACCGATACCGATGGTAGAGACAGAACTCCATCAACGTCGAATACGAATGCTTTAATCTTCTTTAATTCCTCTTTAAAAAATGCCATATCACCAAAGTGTTAATTCTACGTATGAATCCTCTTCGTTGCCATTTGTATCACTGTTTGTTGCATTGCAATATTCGGCAATCGAATCTGAAATTGAATTGTATAGTGCCATGCGGCCATGCTTCCCTTTCATAAGTTCTCGGTGCATTGACAACACCCCTTTGTCTTTACGCTTTGCCGGACCTGTTTGGGCGTCAATTGGGTGCATCTCCATGGCCTTGTCGGCTGTCTCGGCTATAAGCGGGCGTAATAGGGCGAAATCCAAACCATTTTCTGCAAGGATTTTTCCTCCTATTGCGTACATGTGGTTTGCAAAATTGCATGCCCATACAGCTGCCAAATGCATGGACTTGCGCTTATCCGATGCAAGCACTGTCACTGAATTTGAAAGGGTGTCGGCCAATGCCTTTACTCTTTTAAGTGTCTCGTTGGAGTTTCCCTCTACGAAGAGAGGTATAGATAAAAAATCAAGCTCTCTGCCTTTAGTGAATGTCTGCAATGGATACATTACTCCATAATGTTTCGATGCTGCGTGTAGTATCGACATTGGAACCGAGCCTGCAGTGTGAATCACCAAGGGATCGTTATTGCATTTCAAACTCTTTGCCATATTGGCAATTACATCGTCTGAAATTGTAATGATGTATATATCCGCGTCACGAAAAATATCATCAACCTTTGTTGTGTAGGGCAACCCTGTCTTTTTGGATAGGGCAAGAGCTGAACCCTCGCTTCTACTATAAATCTGGCATACGTCGTGGCCTGCATGCAATAATGCGGGTACCAAATGGTGGGCAACATTACCGGCTCCTATGACAACTATCTTTTCACTCATAATCAAATGCAATGTTTTTGGCCTTTACCTTGCCAACTTTAATCAAATGGAGTAATCGGTTACTTGCTGCAATAATATCCATAAAGAATTGCTCTGCAACCATGACCAAAATGCCATTCTCCTTTTGCATGTGTTTTTTAGGGGTATCGGAACTTTTATGATATAATTCAATATCCCCTCCGGGAATGAATGAGTGCGTCATTTGGTTGCGCAGTTTATCATATAGATAGTAATTACTGTTTTGAACTCGGTAATCCCCTCCGAAAAGTGAGTTGATTGCGTGGTTAAAACGTCTTGCCGACTGCCCCTTTGCCTTCATGGGTTTGTTATCAAGAAGCGCTCCAAGTACCTCTATGGTCTGGCCAATCAGAACGAACTTCATATAGAGAGCTTTACTCTCTATAACCTGCTGTAGTTCATCCTTTATAACTGTTTCGATAAAGGCCTCGATTCTTTTTATCTGCTCCTCTTGTTCCATAACCCTATTATGATGCAAACTTACAAAAAAAATAGTACTTTTGCACTATTGTTGAAATTGACAATAAGGCTGAGATTCTCATGTTGTTTTATAACGGAAATTGGATAGAAAACAGAACTCTTCAGGATAACGATTTTGCCGAGTATTTTACAATTTACGAGGTGATTCGTATCTTTAGGGGTGCTCCTGTATTTATTCAAGACAATGTTGAGCGTTTACATTCATCAATTAAAAAATCTGAAATAAATATAGATTGTAATATATTGGATTTACGGGTCAGAGCGCTGGCTTTTGTTGCTAAATGCAATATTATTGAGGGCAATATTAAATATCTTCTTGTCGTTAAAGATAGGGGAAATTCCGGTCATAGTGCAGAATATGACGAGTATATGGTTCAAATTCCACACCGTTACCCTACTGAAGCGGAGTATGCTGCAGGAGTTCCAACGTCGGTTGTGCATACGGAAAGAATAAATCCTGAAATCAAATATCTCAATGTAAAGTTGCGTGAATGGACAACTAAGATAATTGCTGAACGCAATGTGTATGAACTTCTCCTTGTAAATGCAAATGGTGAAGTTACCGAGGGGTCGAAATCGAATATCTTCTTTATAAAGGATGACACCCTATACACCTCGCCCGATAATATGGTTTTGGGCGGAACTGCAAGAAAAAGGGTGATTGCACTTGCCGAAAAATTGGGTATAATGGTGATAAAACAGGCTCCACTCTATTTAGAGTTGGATTGTTATGACTCCGCATTTATAACAGGAACCTCGCCCATGGTACTTCCTATATCGCAAATTGACAGCATTAAATTCAATGTAGGGAATAGCACCTTAAGAACAATTATGAGTAGCTACTTCAAAATGGTAACTGAATGAATAACAAAATAGTAACAACTCTATATATACTCTTTACCGTTGCTATTGCAATATGGGCAAAGGTATTGGTGACCGATAATGTAAATCGCGAGATATTCATGGATGAGTATGTCGAGGAGCCGATTCCTTTTGCTGTGCATGAATTTTTATCAAATCTTGATTCTGAAATCGAGAGCACAGAGAAATTCGACAGAACTATCAGACAATTTATGCGCCGATATAATATTATTGGGGCCTCGCTCGCAATAATGAGAAATGATAGTTTGATATATGCCAAAGGGTATGGCTATGCAGATACAGCCTCGAAAACCGAAACCGATGTTTTCCATATTTTCCGTGTCGCTTCAATTTCAAAGTTGTTGACCTCGACTGCCATTATGATGCTTCAAGAGGAGGGAAAATTGATGCTTGGAGATTCGGTTTTCGGAAAGAACGGATGGCTTAACGATTCGGCATTCAGCAATTACCGTGACAAAAGGGTTGAAAGAATCACTATCGAGAATTTGTTACGTCACCAAGCAGGATTTACAGGATTGTATGGCGATCCGATGTTTGCCCCATTACAAGTTGCCGAAGCAATGAATGTAGTACCACCTGCAGGACGAGATACTATTATTCAATTTGCTCTGAGTAAACGTTTAAGGTTTACCCCGGGACAGACAACCAAATACTCGAATGTAGGCTATGCGGTATTGAGTAAGATTATTGAGAAGGCATCGGGAATGAGTTACGAAGAGTATGTTCAAAAAGCAATTCTACATCCTGCTAAGTGTTATGATATGCATATTGGTAGAAGTATCGAGAGGTTTCCGAACGAAGTTACATACTACGAGCCAGGAATGGATTCTGTCCCCGCATTCGATGGAAGTGGTCGTATGGTACTGAGAAGTAAGGGCGGCAACTATATTGAATCATTATCGGGAGCCGGCGCATGGGTGGCCTCGCCTATCGAGATTATGCGTTTTTTATCGATAATCGATGACTGCCCTGTCGTTCCGGATATTCTGCCAACCGAGGTTATTCAAATCATGTCATCGAGAGGTGAACATAGCGAGCTGCCAATGGGCTGGATGGATTCAAACAACAATGGAACATGGTCAAGAAGCGGAACCTTTGCAGGTACAAACGCCATGATGCGCAGAGAGGCAAATGGTTATTCCTGGATCATTGTTACCAATACAAGCCGTTGGGAGGGACCAAGATTTACCCGCTCGCTAATCTCGCTTATGTCAAGAGCAATGAGACAGGTGAAAGAGTGGCCTGTTCGTGATATGTTCGCAATTGAAGAGAAGGTTAATCTGCGCAGACAATCCTCGACTGTTTCGGATACCACAGATAACCTTTTACAGGAATACCATATCCCATCGTTCTGATTATATTGCAATATTCGGCAACTTGTGCTAAATATTCCGGACGTTCTGCACCGAACTTATAATCAATAACACATATCTCATTTTCTTTGATGACAACTCGGTCAGGTCGCATGATTTTACCGTCGGGAAGAACAATTTCGCGCTCAACAATACTTCTGACCTTGTTGCCGAACCAACCCATATTCTCTACCTGTTTCATGTATGTAGAGATAAGTTCTTTATATCGATTCTGTTCAATTGCACTCATAAGTCCGGCATTGCATGCGGCAGTCACTCCCCTATCGATATCATTGGCAGAAATAATATTCTGCATAATGAAGTGTTGTAATTTACCCTCGTCAATGGCCTTTGTGCGCGGTGATTCATCGGGAATAAAATCTTTATGCGAGGCCTTAATTACAAACTTGTCGGCGCTTGTGTAGGCAGTGTAGTTATCTATCTGAATCTCTTTGAATTCGGTCTCTGCGGCAGTTCTACCACTCTTTTCAACTGATTGCAATGAGCCACGTTTGAAATAGATCTCATTGGAATCATAATCATCGCATACATCATCCCAATCGAAAAGTGTTGAAAAACTTCTCCCCAATAGAACATCGAGTAACATTCCGTTGCTCTTCTTATCATATTTTTTGGACGTAGAGAAGTATGAACAGATATGCAGACTCTCAACAGGACGTGTCATTGCCACATAC
>CAZMOG010000010.1:0-40289 GCA_964567845.1 uncultured Odoribacter sp.
ATTTTGTATCAACGGTTTGGATTTTATCTATTTTTTTGATTGCGGAATTAAGGTTCTCGTCGTCACTGAACAGATCGAAATACTTGAAGCCCTGGTCTCGATACTTCTCTATTATCTTTTTTGCTGTAGGAAACAGATAGAGAGTGGCTTCCTCGCCAGTCTTTTGAACACAAAAGGAGATGATTTCTGTTTTATCTTTCGTTAGTTGAATTGTGTAATCGCCTTTGAATATCTTTGGCATATCACTGATTCTCTGGCCCAATAGGCATTGACTTATAAACAGGTCACGAGCCTCCTCCTCTTTAGGGGTGAGGTTCTTTAACCTGTAGATTTGATTTAGTTGCTCTTCGGTCAGAGGAACCTGTTTGCTTTTTCTTTGATCACGACTACGATGGTCTTCAATTCTTTTATGGCCCGAAATATTGATTTTTGCCTTTATATGCTTATCGTTATTTGCGTACCTGATAAGTGTTATGATTGCCCCTTCGTAGTTGTGAATTGTTTTAAATTGCAGTTTGCTCTTCGAAAGATATTCAACAAATTCATCGAGCAGTTCGCTGTTAACAGTGGCAAGAGCATCAATTTTCTCCTTATCTGTCATGAATTGCTTGAATTTGTTAATGGAACTTCGATAGAGCGATTGGCTCTTTTCGTCAATGTTTTTCTCTATCATTTCGAGAAAAACATTTGTTGCTTTCCTTTTTAGTGTACTCATCGCTGGTAATGATTAATAAATAAACTTTTTATTGCTAACTTTGTCTTATCAAAAAGGTCTACAGTCCAAAATTGATAAGAATATGAAGTTAATGGGAAAAATATTAATTGCGGGTGTTTTATGCACTTTTATTTTGAGCTCTTGTTCAAGAGTTCCGTTTGAGATGGTTGATACCGATAATTTATGGAAGGATAACTATTCACAATTAGAGAATGATTCTGCTTATTGGATAAATAGTAAGACATATAATGTCCAGGATCCATCATGTCGATTGATCGATGATACCTTCTACATATTTTCGACCGATGCTATTTTTTTGGATCTTCAATCACAAATGAATTCAAGGCGAGATAATCAGAATTCAGATAGAATGAATCGTGGCGGAGGACCGGGAGGAGGTTTCCCCGGATTTCCGGGATTCCCCGGATTTGGTCAGGAAAACAATCGAGCACAAAAGAGTAAGGATCGAGTGGTTGTAAAGCGCGAAGAGCGTATGAAGATACGTGCTGCTTTAATGGGGGAGGATACAACTACCGTGGTTCAGGATACACTTCCTCAATTTCCTCAGATGGATGGTTCTATGCGGGATATGATGCGTCGAGGAGATACAACCGGTATGGCTGCACGACGCGCTGCTTTTGCTGAGAGAATGCAGCAGGGCGGTCTGCGAGAAGCAAATCAGCAGGGAGCTCCTCGAGGTAATCAAACAAGTGGGCCACAGGCAAATAATGGTCAGCGCGGAGAGGCTGGTGCCCCGCCAATGGGTGGTGGTTTCCCCGGAATGGGTGAAGGTGGTTTCCCCGGTTTTGGCCGACGCGGAATGCGAGGAGCAGGTGGAATGAAGATAGGCAATGGCTTTATTCAGTTGAGAAAATCTGTCGATTTAGCGAATTGGGAGTTCGCAGGATGGGTGTTCGATTCAATTCCGGCATCGGCGCAAGAGTGGCTGAAGGGAGTTAAAGGAAGACCGATAAATACAACAAGAGCACCTTTTGTACATGAGTATGATGGAGAGATTCGTTTGTACTACACATTGGCTTCTCAGGGATTTGGTCCTGCATATATAGGTATGGCGCAGGCAAAAAGTGTTTATGGCCCATGGGAGGACAAGGGTTGCGTTATGCAGAGCGATTTTTATTCAGAGGCAGTTGCAGCCGACCCATCGATTGTGGAGCATGATGGAAAGTTGTACATGTACTATGGAACCTCAATGTCGGGGATATATTGTGTGGAGCTGGATCCTCAGACCGGAATGTTGTTGGAAAAGGGAGATTTAGGTGAGTGTGTCGCAAAGGGAGTCGAGGCTGCCGAGGTTGTTTATAATGATGATAATGACTACTTCTACCTGTTCTGTTCTGCAGGAGATACACGCAGTGATTATAATGTGAGAGTGGGACGTTCATTGGCACCAACCGGGCCTTTTACCGACTATCAAGGTAAGGTTGTTTCAGGAAATAGTCTGCCCGAGGTTATAACTCCATACGCATTTGACAAGCACGAGGGATGGATTGGGACCGGTCATGCCTCTGTTTTCCAAACAAGGCGTGGGGATTGGTATATTGCACATAATGGCCGTTTGTCGAATGATGCACGCATAATGGACTTGCATGTTCGCAGAATGATATTTACCGATGAGGGTTGGCCGATAGCTATGCCTGAAAGATACATGGGCGAGGAGCCGTTTAAGTTTACTGCAGAAGAGGTTTGTGGAGGTTATGAGATTCTTCGCTTTAACGGAAATGATTCTATTCCTTGCAAATACCTGAATATCGAGATTGTTGAGGATGACTGGAATTTTGATGAGTCTGAACAACTCTTGAATTTGACTCTTTGGAATGGAGAGCCGTTAAATGGTATGATGGTATTCCCGGGACACGATTGGGAGCGTATGTCAACCTCAATCCTGTTCGTTGGAATGGACGAGAATGGACATACGATTTGGGGTAAGCGCGTAGATTAAGAACCTCGTTTCTTAATATTAAGATTCAGCACTAATAGGGATGAACATATAATGAGCATCCCTATTAGTGTGTTTGTATCAGGGGTTTCGTTGTTTAAAGCAACCCAGCTGATAATGGCTCCTGACAGAGGAATAGAGAAACGCCAAATATTCAATTCAGACACCTTTACTCCCGGTTGTGATATAAGGCTGTACCAAATTGCGAAGGTCGCTGCCGGAATAATGCCTAACCATACCATGTTTAGGTAAAAAGCTGTATCAAAAGGTTTCAAAGGTGATTCCTCGACCATTAAAGAGATGCAGTAAATAATGATACCTCCGATAAGGTTTCCCATTGCAGCTAAGGTGTAGGGTGTTAGTTGCCCTTTGTATTTTTTTACGGTTATGTCGGCATAGAATCCGCTGGCACAACTTAAAAACAGGCAAAGCAGACCAATCCAGAATTGTACATTTATGCTTTTCCCTTCGAAACCTTTATTCAGACTGATAAATATTACTCCAATAATACCCAATGCGATGGCAATGGATTTCTTGATTGTAATTTTGTCGTTGGGAAGAAAGATGTGTGCCATGACGGCAGCCATTAGTGGACCGATTCCGATAATAATTGCCGATACTGCTGCAGCAACTCTGTCTAATCCGAAATTGAACAAGCTATATTGGATTACTGTTTGAATGAATGCGAATTTGAGCAGAAAACGCCACTCCTTCAAACACTCTTTCCAGTCGGTCTTTTTGTATATAAGAAGGGGAATAAGAAACAGACCGGCAAGTGTAAAACGTATGCCGCAAAGATGAAGGGGAGTTGTGTATGATAGTCCGAATTTTACGCTTGCAAATGCTGTGCCCCACAATAGGCATACAAATATTGCCAATAATTTATTTCTCATCTTTTCTAACTTTTATAGGGGCAAAATTAACACTTTTCACTAAATTTGGGGATTGAAGTTTCGTTTATTGAGCAAGGTTATGGATAATTTCGATATAAGAGATAATGGTGTGAAGGATAGCGAGCGCGAGTTTGAAAGAGCGTTGCGTCCGTTAGTCTTTGATGACTTTCAGGGACAACAGAATATTGTTGAGAATTTAAAGGTCTTTGTCAGTGCGGCTAAGATGCGCGGAGAGTCCTTGGATCATGTAATTTTGCATGGCCCTCCCGGTTTGGGAAAGACTACCCTTTCAGCCATTGTGGCAAATGAGTTAGGCGTTGGTATGAAGGTTACCTCCGGCCCGGTATTGGACAAACCCGGTGATTTGGCCGGCTTATTGACAAATCTGGAGCCTAATGATGTGCTCTTTATTGATGAGATCCACCGTTTAAGTCCTATTGTAGAGGAGTATTTGTACTCGGCAATGGAGGATTTCCGTATTGATATTATGATAGATAAGGGGCCGGCTGCGCGATCAGTGCAGATTCAATTGAATTCCTTTACTTTGGTTGGTGCAACAACGCGTAGCGGTTTGTTGACTGCTCCATTGAGAGCCCGTTTTGGTATAAATCTTCACTTGGAATATTACGATTCCGATATTTTATCGGGAATTGTTATGCGTTCGGCCAGAATCTTGAATGTGGGAATTACCAAACAGGCTGCTGATGAGATTGCTTCCCGTAGCCGTGGAACTCCCAGAATAGCAAATGCCCTTTTACGTCGAGTACGCGATTTCGCAATGGTTAAGGGGAATGGAGTGATAGATATTGAGATAACCAAATATGCCTTGACTGCGTTGAATATTGATGCATACGGTTTGGATGAGATGGACAATAAGATTCTATCGGCCATTATTGATAAGTTTAAGGGTGGCCCTGTAGGCTTAACCACAATTTCTACTGCAGTGGGCGAGGACCCCGGAACAATAGAGGAGGTGTATGAGCCATTTCTTATTAAAGAGGGTTTCTTAAAAAGAACACCTCGAGGTCGCGAGGTTACGGAGTTGGCATATAAACATTTGGGTAAATTCAACGATAGGGCGTCAGAATTGGGTACTTTGTTCTGATTTTTTAGTTAAATAGTGTAAAATGTGGGTTTACTCAAATCTGAAATGTTAAATTTGCGGACATGAGTAAGAAACATATTATAGTATTAAGCCTAATTTTGAGCGTAACCTTGATAGGATTGATAATATCCCAAGCACGCTATTTTCAGACAGCCTTTCAATTGAAAGAGGCTCAGTTCGGCTATGCTGTAAACCGAGCATTATCGGATATTGTCAGTGATATTGAGGAGCAGGATAAGTTGATTCTTGCTAATGTTGGCAAGGAGCAACGTTTCAGAATGGATTCACTTTACTATTTCAAGGGAAGTGTTGGAGGTTCGGATTCTACTTTTGGGGGAGCGCGGGTAACCATAGGAGGTTTGGCCCTCTCGTCAAAATCCAATAGCGTTGTTTTCGGTCAGCAAACGTTATCTTCACTTCGTGAGCGTTTCAATGGAAGTTTTGCTGTTTCATCGTCGTTGGGCGAGGGGTTCGATTATGAGTTCTTCTTTGGAGACGAATTTATAGATGTCCCTGTCGAGAATAGGTTGATAGAGATGAACCTCAGGGAGTTGATTGGTGAAAGATTGCGTGAAAATAAGATAGATGGTAACTTCGAGTACGCAATAATGATGGGTAAATACTACATTCACCTGTCAGACAATTATTTTAATAAAAGTCCTGAAGAGACCTACAATCGAAAATTATTTTTACGTGGACTGAGAGATAAAACCTCTATTTCATTAATCTTCCCGGATTCCGAGCATAATATATGGCAAACGGTTGGAATGGTAACACCAAGTATCTTTATTACTGTGGTTATTGTGCTGTGCTGTTTATATTGTCTGCTTGAGATTGTTAAGCAGAAAAAGCTCTCGAATATAAAGAACGATTTTATTAATAACATGACCCACGAGCTTAAGACTCCGATTGCAACAATATCTTTGGCTTCGCAAATGTTGAAAGATGGTTCGGTTGCACAGGCCCCCGAGAGTATTCACAGGATTGCAGGTATTGTTCATGATGAAAGTAGGCGTTTGACTTCATTGGTAGAGCAGGTTCTGCAGTCTGCACTTTTTACTGAAACCCGCATGAGATTGAAGAAGAAGAGTCTGAATCTTAATGCTTTTGTCGATGCGTTGGCTCAGAAATTCGCATTGCGTGTTGAGGGTAATGGAGGAGAGATTTATACTCACCTCGAAGCTGAGAACGATGAGGTGTATGTCGATGATACCCACATGACCAATGTTATTTCCAATCTGCTCGATAATGCAATAAAGTATTGTACAAGGAAACCTGAAATCAGTATCTACTCAAGAAATAGTGGAAACAATATAATTATTAGCGTTGTAGATAACGGAATAGGGATTGCACCAAGAGATTTGAAGATGATTTTTGAGCGTTTCTACAGAGTGTCAACAGGAAACAGACATGATGTGAAGGGATTCGGTTTGGGATTGTCATACGTTAAGACAATTGTAGAGGCCCACGGAGGAAGAGTTTCAGTTGAGAGCCAAGAGGGTAAGGGAACCAGATTCGATGTTTCATTACCTTTGGTTACCATAATTGAGAGCTAACCATTTGCCACTTTTTAACGTATAAATTTGAAAAAATTAGAAATTTAAATAATACAACTATGGAAGAGAAAATTAAAATTTTGTTGGCGGAGGATGATCCTAATTTGGGAATGTTGCTTCGTGAATATTTGCAGGCAAAAAATTATGATACAGAGTGGGCAGAGGATGGCGATGTTGCTTATGCTGCATTTTTGAATAAGCCATTTGATATATGCCTATTGGATGTGATGATGCCTAAGAAGGATGGTTTTACATTGGCAAAAGAGATTCGTGAGGTTAATAGCGATATTCCTATTATCTTCTTGACTGCCAAAGCAATGAAGGAGGATGTATTGGCGGGATTTAAGTTAGGTGCTGACGATTATATGACAAAGCCGTTCAGTATGGAGGAGTTGTTGTTACGTATTGAGGCAATCTTGCGTCGTTCTGCCATTGTAAAGGGCGATGAGAATCAAGAGGTTTACAAGATGGGTAAATTGACATTCAATACCAAGAAACAGACGCTTGCAGACGAACTTAACGAGATAAAACTCACCACAAAGGAGTCTGAGTTATTGAAGTTATTGTGCGAGAATGCAAATAATGTGTTGGAGCGTAATTATGCATTGAAGGCAATTTGGGCTGATGACAACTATTTTAATGCTCGCAGTATGGATGTTTACATTACAAAGTTGAGAAAACATCTGAAAATAGACCCAACTGTTGAAATTATTAATGTTCACGGTAAAGGTTATAAGCTGACCTTTTGATGTTTCCAAATATTAGTTTAATTTTGTGTCATTAAACTAATATTTAACAATTATGAAGATAGCTATAGCTTGTGACCATGCCGGTTTTGAGTACAAGGAGAGAGTTGTGAAGCATTTGCAGGAGTTAGGACACGAGGTTTCAGATTTCGGAGCTTACTCTGTAGAGAGTATGGATTATGCCGATTCTGCCCATCCAATGGCATTTGCCGTTGAGAGTGGAGAGTGCGAGCGTGGAATTGCCATTTGTGGTAGCGGTAATGGAATCTCTATTACAGCTAATAAGCATCAGGGCATTCGATGCGCTTTGAGTTGGAATACCGAGATTGCTTCGTTGGGACGTCATCATAACGATGCGAACGTGGTTGGAATTCCGGCACGTTTTATTCCTTACGAGACTGCCGAGGCAATAGTTGACACCTTCCTGACAGAGCCATTTGATGGAGGTCGTCACGCAACAAGAGTCTCTAAAATTCCTGTGCCTGTAAAATAATAGAAATGAGATTTAAAATATTAGGTGCATCGCTGCTTGCAGTCTGTTTGGCTGCATGCAGCGATATTTCATCGGGTGTTACCGTTGATGTGCGTGTAGAGGGTAGTGGAGTGAATGCTCCGGCAAAATTGGAATTTGCCGATACTACCTATGTTGTAACATTGGATGCTCGGGGTAGTGGATCTTTTGAACTTAACGGTGGCGAGGGTTACGGTGTTTTAGATTATAACGGTTGTAGAATTCCGGTTTGTATAGGGAATGATGATTTTACCATATCTCTATTTGTGAATGGTTCATCATTACGTCCCTCCTTTTCTGGTAAAGGTGCGAAGCTTAACTACTATATGAGCAATACCCGCCGATCTACCCCCTCGTACGAATTAGAGGAGAAAGAGTATATCAAGCAACTGAAAACGAATCTGGCTGCTGCTGAGAAGAGTTTGGAGGAGATGAACTTTGATGAGCAGTTTACAGAGCTTGAGCGAGTACGCATTCGCTATGACTATTTGGGAACTTTGCCGGGTTATCCTGTGTATCACTCTATGCAGACAGGACACAACGATACTCTTTCCGACGAATATTACAATGAGTTGTATTCGTTGTTGCAGGGAAATGAGAAGTGGTTGCAGTTACGAGAGTATAGAAATGCACTTCTGGTTGCAGTGAACCGAATAGCATTAAAAGGGGTTAATAGGACAGATACAAGTGCATTCCTTATTTCTCAGTTGAAGACAATTGAGCAGTGTATAAATAATGCTAAGGTTGCTTCATTTGTTGCAGCGGAGATGGCAACCAGGTATATTAATGATCGTGGAATAGATGAGTTGGCTCGCTATAAGTCTCTTTGTAACTCTTTGATTACACAGAAAGCAGACAAAGAGAAGTTTGATTCTGCAGTTTCAACATGGAGTAAGATTGCTGTCGGAGCTCCGGCTCCGGAATTTGGAGGGCTTACAAGTAAGGGTGGTTTGCCCTTATCATGGGATAGATTTAAGGGCAAGAGTGTATATCTTTTGTGCTGGTTGGCAGCATCGGATGCTTCGGTTGCCGAGGTAAAGGCTCTTCAAAAGTATATCAAGAGTTATTCAAAAGCTCCTATAGAGTTTGTAATGCTTGCCGGTGATGGTTCTGCCCAATATTGGGATAAGGTAATTGCCAATAATAAGTTCAAAGGTATGCAGGTACTTGCAGCATCGAACCGAGAATTCCTTAATGCAATGAGTGTACAACTCTTCCCAAGAGCAATTCTTGTTGATGCCGATGGTAAGATTATCTCTTCTGTAGCACCACTGCCATCATCGCCAAAATTACCTGCAATCCTGGATAATCTTGCCAAGCTCTGAATCATTAAGCAGGGCAATGATTTTTTTTCCGTCCGGGGTGTAGATGCTCTGTTCACAATTCAGCAAACTATATACAAGCGACTCGCATTCCGTATCGGAGAGTGGGTCGTTTGTTTTTGTTGCGGCAGTTTGCGCCATGGCAAGTGCTATGCGATTTTTACTACGCTCATTGTGGCACTCTGTAGTGTTGTTCTTGTAGCTCTCCAAAAGAGTGGTAAAGGCTTCAATACTATTCTTGTCACTTAGTTCGGCAGGGATCCCCTCGATGCTGAATTGATTCTGGTTTGTTTGGGAAATGATGAATCCCATTTTTGCAAGCTCAGGCATAATTTCATCAATAAGTAGCGCATCCTCTGTACTAACCTCAACAATCTCAGGAAACATAATGCTTTGAGTGTTTGCACTGTTTCGGCTAATGGCAATCAGGTATTTGTCATAAAGAACTCTGATGTGGGCTGCACGTTTGTCAATGATTGCAAGCCCCATGTTTGTTGATGCAATTATATATCTACCTTGACATTTTGCCCATTGTACGGGAGTTGTGTGCTCGATGGGCGAGGCCTGAAGTTCCAATGTAGGCTCTTTTACCGCACCCTGGTCGCTCAACCCTTCAAATAGCCTTTCCCACCCCTTGGTTTCGCTTTTGTGGTTGGCCGGTTTGTCATTGAAATCACCGTATGCCGGCTCAATTGATGAGGGACGGTGCCCCCCGGTGTTGCTATTGTTGCCTCCATATTTACTAAATGGGTTGTAGCCATGACTTATCCTGATTCCGGGTGTGTAACTTTCAATCTTGTCTTGCGATGGTTGGGTATAGCCCAAGTCTCCATCGTGGTCAAAATCAATGGAGTCAACTATGTTGAATTTGCCTAATACCTCTTTTATGCTTGCCATAATCAGGGTGAAACAGTCGGACTCGTGCTGAAATTTTATTTCAGTCTTTGTCGGGTGGATATTTACATCAATAGTACTTGGGTTTACTGTAAAGTAAAGGAAGTATGACGGGATTGTTTCATTGTGAAGTAGTCCTCCGTATGCCTCTGTTACAGCTTTGTGGAAAGCGGGGTGCTTCATGAATCTTCCATTTGTGAAGAAGAATTGCTCTCCATGGCTCTTTTTGGCATGGTTAGGGGTGCATATAAATCCCTCGATGGTAATCAGACCGGTATCGCACTTAACTCCAAGTAGTTTTGAGTCAATGCTCTTGCCGAATATCGATACAATTCGTTTGCGCAGTATGGATGCCGGCAGATTATATAAATCCTTACCATTGTTTGATAAGTGAAACTCAATTTCGGGGTGTGCTAATGCGACCCTGATAAACTCTTGTGTTATGTTTCTTAATTCTGTGTTTTCTGATTTCAGAAATTTTCTTCGTGCGGGAATGTTATAGAACAGATCACGTACAGAGATGTTTGTTCCTACGGGCATGGCAATAGCTTCGCTGCCTTGCGGAGCCGATGCAGCTATTGAGAAGAGGGTACCATATTCCATACCCTCTTGACGGCTGCGCAGTTCAACTTGTGCCACCGATGCTATCGAGGCTAAGGCCTCGCCTCGGAAACCGAATGTTGCAATTGCAAAAAGGTCGGTGGCTTGCGATATTTTAGATGTGGCATGGCGCGCAAAGGCCATTTCACAGTCCTTTGGCGACATTCCTTTACCATTGTCAATTACCTGTATAATGTTGCGACCCGCATCTTTCAGTATTACGCTTATCTTGGTTGCTCCGGCATCGACCGAATTCTCTATAAGCTCTTTAACTACAGACGCAGGGCGTTGAACCACCTCTCCGGCGGCAATCTGGTTTGCTACCGACTCCGGTAACAGGTGAACTATGTCCATTAATAGCTAATTAATAGTCTATAAACATGTTTATGATAGCGTCGCCATATTTGGCATAAATGAAAAGTCCCGCAATGAGCAGTGTAACCACAATCAAAAAGAAGCGGGTCATTTGATTTCCAAAAATTCTGCCACTTTGGCGAGTTTCTGCTGTTTGTTGTGAGAATTGAGTGTGGAGACGCTGGCGAAACTCCTCGCGTCTTTCGTCATCGGTTAGCTCTATTCCCTCGGCACGCTTCATTCTGCGCTCCTTGGCCTCTTTTTTGGGGTCATAGTAGCGCGGAATGTAGTGAAACTTTCGAATGTTAGGTTGTTTGAATAACATTTTTCTTTTTGTTTACGAAACAATCACCAAAAAGTAATTCTTTTTACCGCTCTGGGCCAAAATATATTTCTCTCCAATAAGGTTGCCTGAATTTACAATCAACTCCTCGGTAACTTTCTCTTTGTTAATACTGATTCCGTTAGCTTTCAAGGCTCTTCTTGCCTCGCCTTTTGAACTTAGAATCGATGTCTTCTCTGCAAGGAAATCAATGATACCAATACCGTTATTCAACTCCTCTTTGCTGATGTTAAATTGGGGAACTCCCTCGAATACAGCAAGTAGAGTGTCCTCGTCCAATTTTCTTAGGCTGTCGGCAGTTGCCTTTCCGAACAGGATGCTTGAAGCTTCAAGAGCAGAGTTGTATGCCTCTTCGCCGTGAATAAGAATAGTAATCTCTTTGGCAAGAACCTTTTGCAATTCGCGCACTCCGGGATTCATGCGATGACGCTCGATAAGCGCGTCAATCTCGGCAGGTGGCAGAATTGTAAATATCTTTATATATCTCTCTGCATCCAGATCGGTGGTGTTGAGCCAGAATTGGTAGAATTTGTATGGCGATGTTCGTTTAGGATCCAGCCAAATGTTACCTGACTCGGTCTTTCCGAACTTCTTTCCATCGCTCTTTGTCATTAGAGGCCATGTCAATGCAAAGGCCTCCATGTCGGTCTTTCTGCGAATCAATTCGGTGCCGGTTGTAATGTTCCCCCACTGGTCCGAACCTCCCATTTGAAGTTTACAGTTGTGGGTGGTGCGTAGGTGTAGGAAATCATATCCCTGCACAAGTTGATAGGTGAACTCGGTAAATGACATTCCCTGCGCAGACTCTGCAGAAAGGCGTTTCTTTACAGAATCCTTTGCCATCATGTAGTTGACTGTGATGTGTTTACCAATGTCTCTGATGAACTCTAAGAATGAGAAGTTCTTCATCCAGTCGTAGTTGTTCAACATGATTGCTGCATTGGGAGCATCGGAGGTGAAATCGATGAATTTAGAGAGCTGAGCCTTGATAGCCTCTTGATTGTGGCGTATTGTGGCCTCGTCCAATAAATTTCTCTCTTGCGATTTTCCACTTGGATCTCCAATCATTCCGGTTGCACCTCCAATAATGAAGATTGGCTTGTGTCCTGCCAATTGGAAATGTTTCATCATCATAACCGATACCAAATGGCCCACGTGAAGTGAGTCTGCTGTCGGATCGATTCCCACATATGCTGTTGTTGTCTCTTTTGCAAGTTGTTCCTCGGTTCCCGGCATAATGTTATGAATCATGCCTCGCCATTTAAGCTCTTCTACGAAGTTCATTATATTCTATTTTAGTGATTTATACACGGTTTGTGCAAACTCAAGGTAGCTGTTGTACATAGCACTGCCCTCGATATGGCTATCAGCAAATATGTGATAGTCGTTGTTGATGTTGTTTATAATCAATAGCAATGCGCATAGCATAATAGAATATTTGGCTGCACTGATAAAAGCACCTATCAGATTGTCAAACATTCCCAATGCTCCAACTTTTTCTGTTTTGAAAATCAGTTTGCATACAATGTTCACAATAAAAACTATGAGTAAAAAGATAATGACTCCGGCCGAGAAGTGTGCCACCGAGTCGGAAAGGCCTATGCCAGTCAGTGGGGCTTTTAGTAATGTTGAGAGATACAAGGCCCCGGCAAGAGCGGCAATAACACTGAAAAGTGAAATGATTTCGTAAATCATACCCTTGAAAAAACCGCGTAATAACGCCACTCCCAAGACAATAAAAAAGGCAATATCAATTTTATCCATACTTTTTCTGCGTTTTCTGTGCAAAGGTATAAAAAATTCTTGCTATTTTCGCAAGTTAGTAAATATATAGAGAGTTTTGAGATTATGTACAGGACACATACATGTGGAGAGTTAAGAGCATCGGACATTGGCAAGAGAGTTACTCTTAGTGGTTGGGTGCAGAAAGTGAGAGACTTAGGAGCAATGACATTTGTTGATTTGCGCGACCGTTACGGTATTACCCAGATTGTTGTTGCAGAAAATTCAGCCGATGCGCTGAAGGAGAAAGTTTCAACACTTGGAAGAGAATTTGTGGTTCAGGTTGTAGGAACTGTATTGGAGCGCTCAAGCAAAAATGCAAAAATTCCTACCGGAGATATAGAGATTGCAGCCGAGGAGTTGAATATTTTAAGTACTTCCGAGGTTCCTCCTTTTACAATCGAGGATAATACCGATGGAGGCGATGAACTTCGAATGAAGTACAGATATTTGGATTTGCGAAGAAACACAGTACGTAAGAATTTAGAGCTTCGTGCAAAGATGGCGCACGTGGTTCGTAACTATCTGGATGCTCTTGATTTCTTGGAGGTTGAAACTCCCGTATTGATTAAGAGTACTCCCGAGGGTGCGCGCGATTTTGTTGTACCGTCAAGAATGAATCAGGGACAATTCTATGCATTGCCTCAAAGTCCGCAAACATTCAAGCAGTTGTTGATGGTTGCCGGTTTTGACCGTTATTATCAGATTGTAAAATGTTTCCGCGACGAGGATTTACGTGCTGATCGTCAGCCCGAGTTTACTCAGATCGATTGTGAAATGAGTTATGTGGATCAAGAGGATGTTCTTGAGGTGTTCGAGGGTTTGATTCGTGAAATGTTCAAGCAGGTGCTGAATGTTGATATTCCAAAGTTGGAGCGCATGACATGGCATACAGCAATGGAAAAGTATGGTTGCGATAAGCCGGATTTGCGTTTCGGAATGGAGTTCTGCGAGATTACCGACCTGGTTCAAGGTAAAGATTTTGCAGTATTCAACGATGCAGAGTATGTTGGTGCAATTTGCGCCGAGGGATGTGCAAGCTATACACGAAAGCAACTTGATGAGTTGACCGATTTTGTTAAACGTTCACAAATAGGTGCAAAAGGTTTGGTTTACATAAAGTATAACACCGATGGAACAATCAAGTCTTCAATCGATAAGTTCTATACTGCTGATGATTTGAAGGCTGTTTGCGAGAAGTGTGGTGCCAAACCCGGAGATTTGATTCTGATAATGTGCGGTAAGCGAAAGAAGACTCTTACTCAGTTGTGTGAGTTGCGTTTGGAGATGGGTAACCGTTTGGGATTGCGCAATAAGAGTGTTTTCAAAGCTTTGTGGATTGTAGATTTCCCATTGTTGGAGTGGGACGACGAGACAGAGCGCTTCTATGCAATGCACCATCCGTTCACTGCACCGAAGCCCGAAGATATAGATATGCTTGAAAGTAATCCCGGAGCAGTTAGAGCAAATGCCTATGATATGGTTATCAATGGAGTTGAAGTTGGTGGAGGTTCAATCAGAATCCACGATAAGGAGTTGCAGGCAAGAATGTTCAAGTGTTTGGGCTTTACACAGGAGCAGGCAGAGTATCAATTTGGCTTCTTGATGAATGCCTTTAAGTATGGTGCGCCTCCTCATGGTGGTTTGGCATTCGGTTTTGACCGTTTGGCATCGATGTTTGCACAACTTGACAGTATACGCGATGTTATTGCATTCCCGAAAAATAATTCCGGTCGCGATGTAATGATTGATTCTCCATCAATGATTGCAGATGAGCAGTTGAATGAGTTGGCAATAAAAATCGACATTAAATAATGAAATTTGAAGAGGTTATTGGTCAAAAGTCGCTATGTGCGGCTTTTCCCGCCTCTTTGAAGAGCGGGCACATTGCTCATGCGCAACTATTTTCCGGTAAAACGGGATATGGAGCGTTGGCGTTGGCATTGGCAGTGGCCCAATATCTGTTGTGTAACAATCACAGCGCAAGCGATTCATGTGGTGAGTGTTCAGCATGTAAAAAGGTGGCAAAGGGAGTGCATCCCGATTTACACTTTGTATTTCCCGTAGTGAAGAAAAAGGATTCTACCCCTGTTAGTGACGATTACTTGCCACAGTGGCGCGAAATTATAGTAAACCCCTATTTTGGTTTGGATAGCTGGATAGCAAAGATGGGGGGAGAAGAGAATGCCCAACCAATGATTTATGCGGCCGAGAGTGCCAACATTATCAAGAAACTTTCGTTAAAACCTTTCGAGGCAGATTGTCGCGTGGTTGTGGTATGGTTACCCGAGAGGATGAACGAGGAGTGTGCCAACAAACTGTTGAAGATTCTTGAGGAACCCTATCCGGGAACCTATTTTATATTGGTTAGCGAACAACCCGAGAAATTGTTGACAACAATCAGGTCCAGAACCCAAATGGTATTGATTCCTATGTTAGAGACGGGAGTCATTTCGGGAATTGTTACCCAAAATTACGGAATGACTGCTGAACGAGCCGAGAGGCTTGAACATTTGGCCGGAGGCGATATGGTTAAGGCTTTGGAGTTGATAAGTGGCGAGGGCAATAGAATGGAAAACCGAGAGCTGTTTATATCGCTTATGCGTTTATGTTGGACTCGCGACATGGTTCCTGTTAATCGCTGGGTTAATGGATTGGCCGAGGCGGGTAGAGAGGCGCAAAAGCGTTTCCTAACCTACGCTACGGAAATGTTACGCGAAAATTTTATGCGTAATTTGAATAGAGAAGAGATTATATATATGACTCCCGAGGAAGAGCAATTCTCGGTCCGTTTTGCTCCCTATGTGAATGAGGCAAATATAGTTCCGCTTTTTGAGGCAATGGAGCGCGCTTCAAATGAGATTTCCCGGAACGGTAACGCCAAAATTATTTTAACGGATCTCTGCATCAAGGTTATGCAGAATATAAGACCTACGAAATAAATATATTTGTTATGAGTGAAGAGTTGGAAGAGATTATACAAGAGCCCCATAGCCGTCATCCGGAACGCGATATTCCGGTGGTTGATCACCGTTTGTTGGCCGGGCGATTGCATGAATATAACTGGATGAAGGATGTTCCTGCCACAACAACGGTATCGGAGATTGTGGAGGTTCGCTTTAAAAATACCCGCAAGGCCTTCTTTACCAATCCGGAGGGGTTGTTGTTGAGCGAGGGTGATATTGTTGCCGTTGAGGCAGCCTTGGGTCACGACATTGGTATTGTTTGTATGACCGGAGAGTTGGTCAAGGAGCAGATGCGTTTGAAGAGAATAGACACCGAGCGTAATCCGCTGAAAAAGATTTATCGCAAGGCAAAACCGCACGATATAGAGAAGTGGCAGCAGGCAATTGCTTTGGAACACGATACAATGATTCGTTCAAGAAAGATAGCGGCGGATTTGAATCTTGATATGAAGATAGGCGATGTCGAGTATCAGGGCGATAAGACTAAAGCAATCTTTTATTACATTGCTGATGAGCGTGTTGATTTTAGAACATTGATTAAGGTGCTTGCCGATGCTTTCCATATCAGGATTGAAATGAAGCAGATTGGTGCCCGTCAGGAGGCAGGTAGAATTGGCGGAATTGGACCTTGTGGAAGAGCTTTGTGTTGTTCGAACTTTATAACCAATTTTGTTTCGGTCTCTACATCTGCTGCCCGTTATCAGGAGATTTCATTGAACCCTCAGAAGCTTGCCGGTCAGTGTGGTAAGTTAAAGTGCTGTTTGAATTACGAGGTTGATGCCTATATCGATGCGCAAAAGGATTTCCCATCGCCCAATATACAATTGAACGTAGGCGATGGCCTTCTGTATCACCAAAAAACAGATATATTTAAAGGGGTGATGTTCTATACTTCGGATAAGGAGGGACGTGGAGCTTTGGTTGAGATTCCGGTTACACGAGTAAAAGAGATTATCGCATTTAATCGCAAAGGAATTATTCCTGAAAAGGCTGTTGAAGAGACCGGTTCCGAGAGGGTAATGACATTCTCGGATGGAATAGGTGAGGATAGTTTAAGCCGATTTGATGATAAGAAGAGCAAAAAGAAAAAGGTTCAAAGGGGCAGAAAGGAGCGAGGATCAGAGAGACCCGAAAAGCCTGAGTTACAAGAGGTAAAGGAGAGTTATAAAGAGCCCGAGCAGGTTGCAGTACAGGCGAGTGTAATGCCCGTAGAGCGTGAGGAAGAGCGTCAGGAGAATCAGGAGCGTCAGGAACGCCCTGAGCGCAACTTTAACCGTCCTCGCCGTAATAAAAATTTCCGCAGACCGGAGAGAAACAACGAGCAGGTACAAGCAACTGCCGAGCAGGTTCCAGAGGCAACCGAACAACCTGCAAAACAGCAGCAAAGACGAAGACATTGGTCTAACAGACAACGTAGATTTAACAAACAGAATTCAAATAACGACACTAACGAATGATACAGAGAGGAGGATTTATGTCATCAATGCCAACAGGAGTCAAACAACTCCTAATGGCGAATATCGCACTATTCTTCTTGACATCGATAATGAAGATTAGTGGAATTAATTTGAATGAGTGGTTAGGACTGCACTTGACCGAATCTTCAATGTGGTATCCGTGGCAATACATAACGAGTATGTTTATGCACGGAGGATTCAGCCACCTGTTTTTCAATATGTTTGCACTGTTTATGTTTGGCAGAATATTAGAGCAAGTATGGGGAACCAAGCGTTTTATAATATACTACATGTTATGTGGTTTGGGAGCGGGACTATTGCATAACTTTGTCTCATGGATGGAGTTGGGAAGGGTATTGGAGCCTTGTCGCGAGTTTGCTGTCAATGCAACTCCCGAAGCCCTTTACGATGTGGCAAAGCACTTGGGCGATGGTCTTTTTAAGAAGGATGTTATATTTGGATTTATAGATCAATGGCAGCAGAATCCATCTAATCCTGCATATATTGCCGAGGCTAAACAGATGGTTGCAACAATTTCATCAACCTATACCGAGATTGTTGAGAATACAACTACGGTAGGAGCGTCGGGAGCAGTGTTTGGTATTTTGTTGGCTTTTGGAATGTTATTCCCAAATACCGAGATGTATATAATGTTCTTGCCAATTCCGATTAAGGCAAAATATTTTGTATCTATATATGCATTAATTGAGTTGTTTGCAGGAGTTCAGCAAATCCCCGGAGATAATGTTGCCCATTTTGCCCACTTGGGAGGAATGTTGGTAGGCTTCATTATATTGAAGATATGGCGTATGCGCAGAAACACATTCTATTGATATGTTTATTTATCAGCAAGGAAATAGAGTGAATCCTATGTTTGCCATGGGATTCAAAGAGTTAATAAAGAACTCGTTTAAAAGTGGCTCTGCGGTTACCAAGTTAATCTATATCAATATTGCCATCTATTTGGCAACAAAGGTTGGGTTGATCTTTACATTCCTGTTTGGGATAGCCAAAAGTGACTGTTTCAGGGCATTGAACTCGGTGCTTGATTTGCCCGGAACTATTGAGGGGGTAAAACTTGCTCCATGGACACTATTGACATATATGTTTGTCCATTACGGATTTCTCCATTTGGTGTTCAATATGGTTTTGCTATTCTGGTTTGGCAGAGCATTAAAGCAGAGAATCTCTGATGGAGCGATTGTAACCCTGTATGTGTTAGGTGGAGTTGTTGGAGCTGTTTGTTATCTGTTTATTGCTCCGCAACTCGGCGCAACGTTAACGCATCTGGCAGGAGCATCGGCTTCTGTTATGACAATAATGACCACCCGATGCATTTGGGAGTGGCGCGAGCCGATACAGATATTCTTGTTAGGAGCTGTAAAGAGTATATATGTGCTGCTATTTGTATTGGGTTTTGAGTTGTTGCAACTTTCAAATCCGGTGGGTGTTGGTAGTGCTGTAGTACATCTTGGAGGTGCTGTTGTAGGTTTGTGCGTAGGTGTTGTGTTATTGCTCTTTGCTAAGCGTAAAGACAGAGACTCATATCAGAGTGAGATGCACTGGGAGGGCAATTTTGAACAGAATAATTCTGCATCATCGAAACGAATGGACGAAGATAGAGTTAATCAAATATTGGATAAAGTTTCGGAAACCGGATATGACTCTCTTACTCCCGAAGAGAAGAGTATCTTATTTAAATCGGGACAGAGATAACAAATCAATAGTTTTGGATATGAAAAGAATATTGTTGGCAGTGGTTATAGCTTTTACCCTTTGTTCGTGCGGAGAGGTAAAAGAGGAGGTATGGGTAACAAATAGCGATATTAAATTCGATGTTACTTGGGATATGACTAAAGAGCCATCAAGCGGAGGCTTCTCCTTTGGCTCCTTATTAAGTAAGTTAGGAAGTTATATACCATCGAGTGTAAATACTGCATTAATGAAGACAGCTTTCGAGAAGATGGGTGTGCCATATAATGGTCAAACCAAAATCGATACAGCAATTTATGTAGATAAGCTTGCCTTCTTCAACTACAATAATCTATTATCTGCAATCAAATCGAAGGATAGTAAGAAGGTTTTAAGCAATAAGGAGCAGATTGCTTTGGCAAAGGCGTTGACAGAAGCGGCAAAAGGAGCTTGGGCAAAGTGTAACATTGATTGTGCTGCCAATAAGTATATCGTTAAGGTTCATACCGAGTGGATAGATATTGATGACTTCAATACCATAAGCAAGAATCTATATAAAATAGATAAGGAGTATGGTTTGGATTTGCATAATGCCTTTGATGGATGCAATTCGTTCTTGTTTGCACCGACATCGAAAGGATTTACTCGTGGAACCTGCGATTATGCCCGTTTAATCGATGTGAACGGAACAGGACCATTTGCTTCTGATTCAAGAGTGAAGTATATTTTTGGCGAGGGTAAGAGTTATGAGATGGTTTCAATCATTCATTTACCGAAACCAGTTAAAGTATTTAATAACAGCAAAACAAAATTATCGTCGGATAGGAAGAGTGTAACAATAAGATTGACGGCATCGGATATGGCGGCAGGTACCACTCTTTTCAATGAAATAGAGTATTAATCTTAAATTGATTTAGGGGGCGACAAATTGCCCCCTAAATTTTTATCTGTTTTTACGATGTTCTTGCAGGGTTTGCATGATTTTGTAGAAGGCAGGGACGAATAGGGTTCCAATGAAAGAACTCATAATCATTCCTGCAAATACAGCAATTCCAAGTGAAATGCGGGCAGCGGCTCCTGCACCGGTTGCAATTACCAATGGGAATGTACCCAAGATAAATGCGAACGAGGTCATTAGAATTGGACGGAAACGGGTTCTGCCTCCCTCTAATGCGGCTTTATCGATACTCTTGCCTGCAGCGTGATAGTCACGTGCAAATGCAACAATAAGTATGGCATTCTTGGCGGTCAAGGCTATAAGCAGAACAATTCCAATTTGAGTGTATAGGCTTATGGCTTGTCCCATAATTTTACAGCCGATAATAACTCCCAAAATAGAAATTGGCAATCCCAAAAGTACGGCAATCGGACTGGTCCAACTCTCATATTGTGCAGCCAGAATCAAATATGCCATGATTATTGCAAGTACAAATATCAATATAATTGTATTGCCTGCGTGGGTCTCGGCGTATGCCATGGCAGTCCACTCAAAATTATATTGATCGCCGGCAACCTGTTGAATGACAGCTGCAATGGAATCAAGAGCCTGGCCGGAGCTGTAGCCGCTATTGGGGCTTCCAATGATGCTCGAAGCCAAATAGGTGTTGTAGCGGGTCAGTAATTCAGGACCGGTTGTTGACTGAATTGTGGTAAATGCAGTCAGTGGAACCATATCGCCCTGTGAGTTCCTAATCTGCAAACGGTGAAGCGCATCGATAGTTCTGCGAATATCGCCACTGCCCTCGATCATTACCTGGTAGCTTTTATCAAACTTCACAAAGTTATTTACATAGCTTGAGCCAAGGTAGGCCGAGATTTCGGCGAACAGCTCTTCTAAATTGATTCCCATCAGAGTGGCACGTTCGCGGTCTATGTCCAAATAGTATTGCGGAACGTTTGCGCTGAATAGTGACAGTACATTCGATAATCCCTTGTTTGTAGCACTTTTGGCAAGAATCTCATCGGTTACTATTTGCAACTCCTTTGCTCCTTTCGAGTTAATATCTTCCAACATGGCTTGGAATCCATTGTTTTGTCCCATTCCGGGAATTGCCGGGGGAGCAACGGCAAAGCACTCTGCTTGTTGAATTTCGGCAGCTGCCATTTGATTGAATTGCTCTACAAGGCTGAATACCGATTCGTTCGGTGATTTGCGCTCATCCCAATTTTTCAGTACAACAAATAGGGTGGCGCTGTTTGATGAACCGGCATTCTGCATCATTGAGAATCCGTTGATTGTCAAATAGGTCTCGATACCTGGCAAGCGTTCCACTATCTTTGCTGCCTGTGCGGAGTACTGCTCGGTTTGTTGCAAAGAGGCTCCGTTTGGCATTTGAATAAACGCCATAAAGTAACCCTGATCTTCGCTCGGCAGGAATGTCGATGGTTGGCGAATAAAGCCCCAAATTGCTCCTGCGGTAAGAATTAAGAAGATAACAAGGGTTACGAATGGGCGTTTCAAACTTAGCTCAATAACCTTTGAATATTTGTTGGTTAATTTTTCGAATTGGGTATTGAACCATAGGAATGGCTTAAAGTTTGTGGCCTCGCCCCTCTTAATGAAAATGGCACACAGCGCAGGAGTCATTGTCAAGGCATTGAATCCGCTGATTACAGTTGCCACGGCAATAGTTAACGAGAATTGACGGTACATTTCGCCCGGAATTCCACCCACAAAGGCGGTTGGAAGGAATACGGCTAAAAGTACAAGTACAATTCCGATTACTACCCCCTCAACCTCTTTCATGGCCTGAATTACCGATTCCTTTATTGTTTTGTATTTGCCTGTTTCGATAATGCGGTAGCTGTTTTCGACAATTACAATGGCATCATCGACAACCAATCCTACCGCCAATACCAATGCAAATAGTGTCAGGGTGTTTATCGAGAACCCCATTATGCTGACAAAGGCAAATGTTCCAATTAACGATATTGGGATTGTAATCATCGGTATGAACAGGGCACGCCAGTTCTGTAGGAATACCAATATGACCAGCATTACCAAAACGAAGGCTGTGATAAGGGTCGAGTACAGGCCATCAATCGAGGCAGTGATAAAGGTTGTGGTGTCATAGGCAATTTCGTAATCGACACCCTCGGGAAAGTATTTTTTCAAACTCTCCATCTCGGCCTTTACAGCTTTTGCGACATTCAGGTCATTAGCTCCCGGCAGTTGATATATGGCAATTGCGGCAGTCGGTTCATCGCGGAGTTTTGAATCGGAGGTGTAACTTTGGCGTCCCAATTCAATTGTGGCGACATCTTTAAGTTTCAATATTCCGCCATTAGAGTCGGTAGCAATGATTATCTCCCGGAATTGCTCCGGAGTTTCAAATTCACCCTGCATGTTGATTGTAAATTGCCAGGGGACTATTTCACTCTGGGGGGCAGCTCCTACACTACCTCCGGCTATCTGTATGTTCTGTGCCTCAATGGCGTTTTGAATATCAATAGGAGTAAGACCACGGATTGCCAGCGCATCGGGGTCGAGCCATATGCGCATACTGTAGTCACCGGCACCGAATAGGGTAACTCCACCCACTCCCGGTAATCGTTCCAACGATTTTACAATGTTAAGCGAGGCATAGTTAGATAGATAAAGTGAGTTGAATATCTCGGGTTCTTCGGATTTCAGGGTAACGAAAAGTACAACATTGGTTGACATCTTTTCTGTTGTTACACCCAATTTCTGTACCGTTTCGGGTAGTTCGGAAAGAGCCTCGCTTACTCGGTTTTGTACAAGTATGGCATCCATATCTGCATCGGTTCCAACATCGAATGTTACCATAAGACTGTACGTTCCCGTACTCGACGATGTCGACGACATATAGGTCATTCCCTCCACTCCGTTTATCTGATCTTCAAGTGGTTCGCCGACAAGTTTGGCAATGGTTGTTGCATCGGCTCCCGGATATTCGGCGCTTACCGTTACAATAGGGGGAGTGATGGGTGGATATTGCTCAATTGGAAGAAATATCATACTGGCGGCACCTGTCACAACCAAAATGATTGATAGTACCGATGCGAATATAGGCCGATTTATAAAGAATTTACTAAACATAACGCTTTGTTTATTTTGTAATGACCGGGTTAACCTTCATTCCTGACCTGATCGAGGTTAGGGCATTGATTAGGTAGAGTTGATTGTGTTGCAGTCCGTCGATAATTTCAACCATTCCATTGGGAAGGGTTTCGCCAATGGTCACCTGGTTTACTGCCACACTGTTATCGGCGTTCAATGTATAGACAAATCTCTTGTCAAGACTTGTCCCGACACACGAAAGTGGAATTATCACAGCGTTGTTGTTGGAACGATAGGGAATGGCAATGTTGACAAATATTCCGCTTTTAAGATTGTATTTGCTATTGTCGATAGTAGCTTGTGCAGCCATTGTTCCGGTTTGAAGATTGACGGCAGGAGCAATGTATTCAAGTGTTGCCGGGATTGTATCCCCATTAACATAGATATGAACCATGCTTCCTTTTACAGGCTGTGGTAAATTTACATACTCATTGTAACCAATGTTAAATTCGACCAATAGTTTGCTCTCGTCGTAGATAGTGGCAAGGGTCTCGCCTCCATTAAGATAGTTTCCTGCATTGATGGCATTTTTGCTTATCTCACCGCTAAATGGTGCAGTAATGTAGCAGTAGCTTAAGGTGAGCGAGGCCTGGTTTAATTGACTCTTTGCCTGATTTAATGCTGCCTCGGCCTGCATGAAACTGCTCTTTGCCTGTTGTAGATCATTCTGACTCACTGCGTTGCTCTTTGAAGAGCGCTCCATACGTTCGTAGTTGCTTTTAGCATACTCAAATTGAGCAGTGGCACTTAGGAGTTGAGCTTGGCTGCTCTCGACAATATCTTTATATTTTTGAGGTTCAATGACAAAAAGGGTGTTTCCGCTATTGACATTACCTCCAATAGGATAATTTACCTGTTCCAAAGTGCCGGAAACTCTTGCAACTAAGTTCACTTGTTGATTGGCATTTAGATATGCAGGAAATGTGTATGTCCCCTGCACGAAACCGATTTGTGGATATGCAACATTCACCGTAGGGGTGCTTTGCGGAGTTTCACTCTTTTTACCGCACCCGATAAGTGCGATGGCTATAATAATAAAAGGTTTAATGGTTCGCATAGTATTCTGTTTTTAAGGTTGTTCAGGAATTAAGTCCCAGCCTCCGCCGGTGGCAACATAGAGCGCAGCCGTTGCTTGCCATAGGGCAAGTTGAAGATTTACGCAACTCTCCTGAGCCGATAGTAGGGATTTTTGTGCCGACATAACATTCTGGTAGTCGGTTAGTCCATCGGCATAAAGCTCTTGAGCCAGATTGAAAGTGATTTGGAGTTGGTGTAGAGCCGCTTCGGTTGCTATATATTGTTCTTGAGTTGCTCTAATATCACTCAAACAGTTTTCAATATCCTGAAGGGCATTTCTTATGGCCTTGTTTAGTGAGTTTACACCTTGATCTATTTGGATGATTGCTGCCCGTTGAGCCTGAACGGTTTCACGTCCGGAAAAAATGTTCCATTTAATAGCAGGCTCAACCTGCCAAACCATATTTTCATACTCTGTAAGGTGGCTGAATTGATGTGAGCCATAACCAAATTGTGCAGTTACTAAGAATTTGGGCCAATACTCCGCCTTTGCAGCCCCTGCAGCGTGGGTCAGTGCCTCTAATTCAGCCTCTGCCTGTTTTATGTCGGGGCGGTTTCTTATTACATCGGCATTGACTCCATTATAGAAGAGTGCAGGGGGATTATCGAGTGGAGAGGTTTCATAGAGTTCGGAAAGCAACTCTTTATTGCTGACTCCCACTAACGTTTTGATAGTGTTAATCTGCTCTGTAATGGAGTATTTTATACCGGGGATAGTTGCTTGGGTTTGTAGAAGAAGCGATTTGGCTTGTGCCGCATCCAGAGCAGTGACAAGTCCATTGTTGAATTTCTCTTCAGTCAATTGGGTGATTGTCTGTTGCGAGTACATGTTTTGTGTGGCAATGTCGAGTTGAGCCTGAAGCGCTCGGAGTTTTGAATACTCTTCAACAATCTGTCCGCATAGTGAAATCATTACGGAGTTATACTCCATTTCCGAGGCGACATAAAGAGCCTTTTTGTTTTTTGTTGCATGACGAATGGAGCCGAAAATGTCAAGCTCCCATGTTGCATTAATTGAAACCTCGCCTATCTGGTCGCGTTTATCAACATCGGTTATTCCGCGGCTTGTTTTCTCGGAAATGTAGCCGGCATTAAGCGATATAGATGGGTAAAAACCACCTTGCGATGCTCTCCAATTGCTTCGGGCAAGCAAAATGTTGTTGGTTGCAGCCACAATATCGTTGTTATTCTCTATGGCAAGCATAATCAATTTATCAATGGTGGGATTATTACATGTGCTCCACCAATTGATTTGCTCTTCAGTGCTGATACTCTGTCCGTTGCCATTTAGAGGTAGTAGCATGACAGTTAGTAGTAGTGTGCAAAATCTCCTCATAATCCATATTTTCTAATACGCTTTAATTACGGAGAGTGGGGGCAAATTGTTGTTTGTTCGTAAAAAAAATGGCATTTAGATTTTTTTCTTTAAAAAATTGCCCTAAATTTGTCCTCAGATTAATCATTAAAAACTAAAAACTATGGCTTACGTAATTACTGACGATTGTATCTCTTGCGGAACTTGCGAAGGTGGATGTCCGGTTAGCGCAATTTCAATGGGAGCTGATCACTACGAGATCAGTGCAGATTGTATTGATTGTGGAACATGTGCAGATAACTGCCCTGTTGACGCTATCAAGGCTAACTAAGTTGTAGATACATAGAAAATTATGCGCCATCCTGATATTTTGGGATGGCTTTTTTATTTTTTCTAAAAAAGTATTATCTTTGCACCGTTTTTCGGGGAGTGTTTCACATGTGTAATGGGAGAACGGTAGGACCACCCCGAGGTTAACTGCCGCTCTTGAGTAGCACGCAAATTATTAAAAATGGAGATTTTTGAGTTAACAGGTTCAGTTAGAACCGACTTGGGAAAGAAGGCCAACAAGGCTTTGAGAGCAAACGCTGAGGTTCCATGTGTAATCTATGGCGCAGGCGAGAATGTTAATTTCTACGTAACAGAGAAGAGCTTGCAGAAGTTATTGTATACACCAAAGGTATATTTGGTTAATATTACAATCGATGGTAAATCTTATAAGACTGCAATGCGTGAGATTCAGTTCCACCCTGTAACAGATAAGGTTCTTCACATTGATTTCTATCAGGTTACCGAGGATAAGCCAGTAGTCATGGAGGTTCCTGTTAAGTTGGTAGGATTTGCTGCCGGAGTTAAATTGGGAGGTAAGTTGATTCAGGTAATGCGTAAGTTGAAAGTACGTGCTATCCCTGCTAATTTGCCAGACGAGTTGGTTGTTGACGTAACTCCACTTGAGTTGGGTAAATCAATGAAGGTTAAGGAGCTTAGCTTCGAGAACTTCGAGATTGTAAACTCACCTGAGGTTGTTGTTGCTAACGTTAAGATTACTCGTGACGCTCGTGCTGCTGCAGCTGCTGCCGCTAAGAAGTAATTAGATTATTATGAAGTATCTGATTGTAGGGTTAGGAAATATCGGCCCTGAGTATCGGGATACGCGACATAATATCGGCTTTCGTGTATTGGACGCTCTTGCCAGGGCGTCCAATGCTGTTTTTGAGGAGCAGCGTTATGGAGCAGTATCGGAGATGCGATTAAAGGGGAGAGGAGTTATCCTTTTGAAACCCAATACGTATATGAATCTGAGCGGAAAGGCTGTCTCATATTGGGTGAACAAGGAGAAGATTGCCATGGAGAATATACTTGTCATTGTTGATGATTTGGCATTGCCGTTTGCCTCACTTCGATTACGGGGTAAGGGAAGTGCCGGCGGACACAATGGTCTTAAAAGTATTAATGAACTTTTAGGAACCGAAGGATATGCACGTTTGCGTTGTGGAATTGGAAACGAATTTGGCAAAGGAGGTCAGATTGATTATGTTTTGGGAGAGTGGAGCGATGAGGAGAGCCAGAAACTCCCTGAAATTCTGGAGCAAGCAGGTGAGATTATCAAGAGCTTTGTCATTCATGGGTTGGCACGAACAATGAATTCATTCAATAAAAAGCCGGAGAAGCAGATTAAGAATGATGGAGAGTAACGAGACAAAGGTAAGGGTTGATAAGTGGTTATGGGCTGTAAGAATCTTAAAGACCCGTTCATTAGCAGCAGCCGAGTGCGATAAGGGCCATGTCTCTATTGACTCTACAAAACTTAAACCGTCGAAGGAGTTACGTGGAGGCGAAATAGTAAAGGTTCGTATAGGTCCTATTGAGCGTCACTATTTGGTGAAGGGGTTGTTAAGTACACGTCTTTCAGCTCCTCTTGTTGCTCCATATGTTGAAGATGTTACTCCACAGGAGAATCTGGATCTTTTGAATGCCGTTAAGGTGTACGGTTACGAGAAGCGAGATAAGGGCTTAGGCAGACCAACTAAGCGAGACAGGCGAATGATTGATAAATTCAAAAATTAATACAAATGCTTATTGCCAAAGAGAAAAAAAAGAGTAATATTGCAGAGTATATTCTTTATATGTGGCAGGTTGAGGATATGTTAAGAGCTTTTGACCTGGACATTAATAAGATAGACGAGAATGTGGTGCGCCATTACTCAGTTGATACGGATACCAAAAAGGAGATTTTCGACTGGTATGATAATATTATTGAGATAATGAAACGTGAAAAGGTTGAGCGTTCAGGACATATTCAACCGTTAAAAAATAGTGTAGATGAGTTGACTGAACTGCATTTCTTCCTTTTGTACAAGTCAGGAGATCCAATCTACCGAGGTTTGATAATGGAGCATGCAAATAGTTTTGTTGAGTATAGAAAATTATCGGGAGTTGATGACTCTGTCTCTGATGTGGAGCTTGCGTTGCAGGCGCTATATGGAGTATTGATGTTACGGTTGCAAGGCAAGAAGATTTCGGACCAGACCGAAACGGCGGTTTCCGGATTCAGTAAGGTATTGGCTTGTCTGGCAGCAAGGTACAAGCAGAAAGAAGAGGAAGAGAGCCGGAATCCCGAGCTGATACAATAAAAATGAAAGCAATGAGACACTTTGTTCTGACAATTTTGACACTGCTGTTTTGTGTGGGAGTTGCCAATGCGGCAGTAAAGGAGGCTAAGGTTGATGCGGTGTTTCCTTCGGGAAGCGTAAAGTCACTGACTCTTGTCAATAAGAATGGAAGAATTGATATCGATCGTGTTGTTGGAAAGCGCGATATTGTTGTTGCTGTGACTATAAAGTGTACAGCCAATACCACCGATGATGCCCAGAAATTATTGAACAGTATTACTATTGATAAGAGTACAAGCGGTACAGCGGCAGCGGTTAATACAGTTATATTGAGCAATAAGAGCATTAAAAATTTATTGACCGGAGCCAACTATGTAATTGACTATAAGGTGACTGTGCCCTGGGGTGTGGAGTTGAATATTATGAACGAGAATGGTTCGGTTACTATCCCCAATTATAGCGATAAGTTGACAGTACAGACACAAAATTGTAATGTTTTTGTTGGCGATGTTTCAAGCGAGGCAGCTTGTATTTTTGTTATTAAGCGTGGCAAGTGTTTGCTTAAGGGTGCTGAGTTTCTGAATGCAGTGTTTGAGTCTTGTCAGTATGAGTTGGGCAAGGTGTTGAGTAGCACGATTAAGGCGAAGAATGCAACAGGAACAATAGGTGAGGCGACAATTATGACATTGAATGCAACGGGCGGATCATTGAATATTACCAAAGCAGAGGATATTAGTGGTTCAACAGTGGATTGTGCTTTGACTATTGGGGATTTGGGTGATTGCATGAATCTGGATATGGTTAGGAAGAGTCTGACCGTCAATAATGTGCATTTTAGCTTTGATAAGATATTGGTTAGTACTCTCTGGACAGATGTAAACTTGACATTTATGGAGGATTCCGGATATAATCTTACATTGCAGCATGATAAGCGTTTGAAGGTGAATTTGCCCGCGGATTTGAAGTTGGGTCGATTGAGTTCATCAAAGAAGAAGAGTATAATAGGTTCGGCCTATTATGGAAATCCCGACCGCAAGAGTGATGTGCATTTAAGATTAACTGCAGGAACATTAACCATAAAATAGTTTAACATTTTTTTTGTTTTTTCAAAAAAAAGGTATAAATTTGCCACAAATTACAAATTAATAAGTGAAATGAGACAACTTGGTTTACACCTACATCATCATTGTTTGACTTGCTTAAAACAGGCGAGATGGTGATGCTATTGTAAATTTTGTCATAGTATAGTTTAACCCGCCTGTTTTAGGCGGGTTTTTTATTTGTCGGTTATGGAAGAGAAAGATTGCTTGAAGATAGCTATTCAGAAGTCTGGTCGTTTGAGCGAGGAGTCGCTGAAACTGCTTAAGGATTGTGGAATATCGGTAGATAATGGTAAGGATCAGTTAATGGCCTTTTCCAATAATTTTCCATTGGAGGTGCTCTATTTGAGAAATAGCGATATTCCCGGATATGTGCGCGATGGGGTGGCCGATATTGCAATTATTGGAGATAATACCGAGCGTGAGAAGAAGAGCGGAGTTGAAAAGGTTATGGAACTTGGTTTTTCGAGGTGTAGAGTGTCGATAGCTGTTCCAAAGAGTGTTGATTTTTTCGGATTGGAGTGGTTGAATGGTAAAAGGATTGCAACCTCATATCCGCAAACATTAAGAGATTTTCTAGATGCCGAGGGAATTGACGCATCGGTTCAAGAGATTTCAGGGTCGGTTGAAATTTCACCCAACATAGGTCTTGCCGATGCTATTTGCGATATTGTAAGTTCAGGTAGTACCCTGCACAAGAATGGCTTGAAAGAGGTGTATAAGATCTTCTCTTCGCAGGCAATCTTAGTGTCCTCGCCCAAATTATCAAATGAAAAGAGAGCAATTCTTGAGCAGTTGAAGTTCAGGATTGAGGCGGTTTTGGCAGCGAGCCGTTCAAAGTATGTGTTGATGAATGTTCCCGAGGAGAGTTTGGACCGAGTGTGTGGTTTGCTTCCGGGAATCAAGAGTCCGACAATTGTCCCTTTGCGTGAAAAGGGGTGGTATTCGGTTCACACTGTTATGCCCGAGAATCGTTTTTGGCATGTTGTTGATAGTTTGAAGGAGGCCGGTGCTCAGGGGTTGTTGATTATGTCGTTAGAGAAATTAATTCTTTGATTATGAATTATTTTGAATATCCAAATATTGATACTTGGCAAGAGGTTCTTGCTCGTCCAACCGTTGCAAGGCAGGATTTGCGCTCGGTGTGTGTGCCTATTTTTACAGCTGTTGCCGAGCGTGGCGATGAAGCTGTCAAGGAGTATGCAGAGCGTTTTGATAAAGTAACTCTTACCGAGTTGGTAGTAAGTCAATCAGAAATCGACTATGCTGAAGCTCTAATTTCAAATGAACTTAAGGAGGCAATGGGGCAGGCATTCCGTAATATTGAGCGTTTCCATGCAGCACAAAAAGTTGGCAGAGTGGAGGTGAATAATGGCATCGGGGTAGATTGCTGGCAGGAGTATAGGGCAATTGAAAGTGTTGGATTGTATATACCCGGAGGTTCAGCGCCGCTATTTTCAACCGTTTTGATGTTGGCTATCCCTGCAAAGTTGGCCGGATGCAGAGAGGTGCTTTTATGTACCCCATCGAATTCAGAAGGCAAGGTGAACCCTGCAATTCTCTATGCAGCCAAATTGTGCGGTGTTGATAAGATATTCAAGATAGGTGGAATTCAGGCTGTGGCGGCTATGTCGCTTGGAACCGAAAGTGTGCCCCGGGTATCGAAAATATTTGGTCCCGGTAATCGATATGTAATGGCTGCCAAGCAGTATGCGCAAAGTCTTGGAGTGGCAATTGATATGCCTGCCGGACCGTCGGAGGTGTTGATAATTGCCGATTCGAGTGCGGATGTTAGGTTTGTGGCTGCCGATTTGCTGTCGCAAGCGGAACATGGGCCTGATAGTCAGGTGATTTTGTTGACAACAGATAGAGAATTGGCAGGGACAATTTTTGATGAGGTGGAGCGTCAGCGTAATTTATTGCCAAGAGCCGATATTGCCCAAATGGCTTTGGATAATTCAAGGATTATTCTTGTTGAGAGTGTAGAACAAGCAATTCAAATGTCAAATATTTATGCTCCCGAACATTTGATTATATGTGTTGAGAATGTGGATGGTTATTTGCGTGATATTATTAATGCAGGTTCAGTGTTTGTCGGGAACTTCTCGCCCGAGAGTGCCGGAGATTATGCATCGGGAACAAACCATACTCTTCCTACAAGCGGGTATGCCAGGGCTTTTAGCGGAGTTTGTCTGGATAGTTTTATGAAACGGGTCTCTTTCCAGCGTTTAAGTGAGGCTGGTTTAGGTTCGATAGCAAAGACAATAGTGACTATGGCGGAGAGTGAGATGCTTGATGCTCATGCAAATGCGGTAAAAATTCGAATGGGTTATGAGTAAGGATTTTATTATAGAGCAAAATATCAGGGCCAATATAGCGGCACTTAGTCCATATAGTTGTGCGCGTGACGAGTTCGATGGGCTTGATGCTATGTTTTTGGATGCAAACGAGAATCCATACGATTCCGGATATAACCGTTACCCCGACCCAAGGCAAAGGGAGTTGAAGGAGCGTCTTTCGGAGATAAAGGGTGTTTCGGCTGAAAATATGGTTATCGGTAATGGCAGCGATGAGATTATTGATCTGTTGATTCGCTCGATATGTGAGCCGGGAAGAGATTCAATTGCTGTATTTGAACCGGGGTATTCAATGTACAAGGTGTGTGCCGATATAAACAATGTAGGAGAATATTCATTGCCTTTGAACAAAGAGTTTCTGCCTGATTGGGAGGCTCTTGGTGTTGCTTTGGAAGCCGATTCAGACATTAGGATGATTTTTATCTGTACGCCAAATAATCCTATTGGCAAATCGGTACCTGTGGCCGATATGGTGGAGCTATGTAAAAGTTTTGATGGTTGGGTTGTGGTCGATGAGGCCTATATCGACTTCTCGGAGCAGGGTTCAATGAGTGATTATCTGAGCGAGTTCAAGAATTTAGTTGTAATGCAGACCTTGTCAAAGGCATGGGGAATGGCCGGTTTGCGCGTAGGTTTATGTCTGGCCGATAGTGAGTTGGTTGCGGTATTGAATAAGGTTAAGTATCCATATAATGTGAACTGTATCAGCCAGAAGGTTGCATTGGAGCTGCTTGCAAATGTAGAGAGTTTCCAGGCGAGGGTTCAACAGATAAAGTCGGAGCGGAGCCGTTTGGCTAAACTCTTCATTGAGAGGGGCTATTTCGATAAGGTTTTAGAGTTTGACGGAAATTTTCTGCTTGTGTCACTGCCGCACTTTGCGGAGTTGTATAACTATTTGGCCGAGCATGGTGTAGTGGTGCGCAAAAGGGATATTCCGCCATTGATTCCCAATTCGCTCAGAATAACGATAGGAACACCTTTGCAGAATGAGGTTTTGGTAGAGTTAATTGATAATTTTATGAATGAGCAGGGAATATGAGAAAGATACTTTTTATAGATCGCGATGGAACGTTGATTGTTGAGCCTCCTGTTACATATCAGGTTGATACCTTGGAGCAATTGGAGTTCTTGCCCGGAGTTATAGGTGCCTTGAGCAGAGTGCTTTCGCAGAGCGATTATGAGTTGGTAATGGTTACCAATCAGGATGGTTTGGGAACCGAGGTTTATCCCGAAGAGAATTTCAATACGGTGCAAAAGAGTATGCTTCAAACATTTGCAGGCGAGGGTGTTACATTCAAAGAGATTTTGATTGACAGAACCTTTCCCGAGCAGAATTCACCTACCCGTAAACCAAAGACCGGTTTGGTTGAGAAGTATATGAACGAGACTCTCGATTACAATAACTCGTATGTAATTGGTGACCGCTTGAGCGATATGGAGCTGGCAAAGAATATGGGTATCAAGGGAATCTATATGGGTAACGATGAGCCCTCGCCCGAAATGCCGGTGGCTTTTAGAAGTTCTGATTGGCATAAGATTGAGAGTTTCTTGATGCGTGGAGTGCGCAAGGCGGTTGTAGAGCGTAAGACAAAAGAGACTGCCATTCGTATCGAGGTGGATTTGAATGGAACCGGAAGGGGAACCATTGATACAGGTTTGAATTTTTTCGACCACATGCTGGAGCAGATTCCTCGCCATGCAGGTATTGACGTGAATATCAATGTCCAGGGAGATTTGGAGGTGGATGAACACCATACAATCGAAGATACAGGAATTGCTCTTGGGGAGTGTTTCAAGCGGGCTTTGGGTTCGAAGCGAGGTGTTGAGCGTTATGGTTTTGCTCTTCCAATGGATGAGTCTGAGGCCCATGTACTTCTTGATTTCGGTGGCCGCTATGAGTTGGTGTGGGATGTGCAGCTTGTGCGTGAGTATGTTGGCGATTTTCCAACCGAAATGTTGAAACACTTCTTTTCGGCATTTGGTCAGGCGTGTGGTTGTAACCTGAATATCAAGGCTAAAGGTGAAAATACCCACCACATTATCGAAGCCGTGTTCAAGGCTCTTGCACGTGCAATCAGACAGGCTGTCAGAGTAACAGGAACCGAAATTCCATCATCAAAAGGGGTGTTATAGATATGAAAGTTGCAATTATAGATTACGGAGCAGGGAATATCTTCTCGGTACAGAGTGCTCTTCGCCGTTTAGGTGTTGAACCGATATTGACCGCCGACAAGGAGTTGCTCAGAGGTGCGGACAAGATAATTCTTCCTGGAGTGGGCGAGGCTGCATACGCAATGGAGCAGCTTCGAAAACGCGATTTGGTTGATTTTATTCCAACTCTTACACAGCCTCTTATGGGAATCTGTTTGGGTATGCAGCTTTTGTGCAGCCATACCGAGGAGGGTAATGTGGATTGTTTGGGAATCATTCCGACACAGGTAAAGCGCTTCCCGAGTGATGCGGGGGTAAAGATTCCTCATGTGGGGTGGAACTCTATAAACGAAGTGACCTCGCCCATAATGGAGGGTATAGAGAGTGGTTCATACCTCTATTTTGTGCACTCTTATTATGCGGAGAGGTGCGAATGGAGTATTGCCGAGTGCAACTACGCTCTGCCCTTCGCAGCTGCTTTGGGCAAAGATAACTTTTATGGTTGCCAATTCCATCCGGAGAAATCGGCAGGGGTTGGCAAAAAGATATTGGATAACTTTTTAAAACTAACGATATGATTATTATTCCGGCTATAGACATTATCGAGGGCAAATGTGTACGTTTGTCTCAGGGAAATTATGACAGTTGCAAGGTATACTCCGACTCTCCTGTTCTGGTGGCAAAGGCGTATGAGCAGGCAGGTTTTACACGTCTGCATGTGGTGGATTTGGATGGAGCGAAGTGGAGTGGTTCGATAAATTCCGAAACACTTCAGGCAATTACCTCTGCAACAAATTTAAAGGTTGATTTTGGAGGAGGAATCAAGAGCCATGGCGATATTGCACGTGCATTTGAGTTTGGTGCAAAGTATGTTTGCGTGGGAACCATTGCCCGTAAAAATCCCGAGATTGTTAAGGAGTGGATGGCACGTTACGGAGCAGAGAAGCTTATTCTTAGTGCCGATCTGCGCGATGGTAAGATTGCAGTAAATGGTTGGAAGGAGCTTACCGATATAACAATACACGAGTTGTTGGATATTTATGAGGGTAAGATTCAGAATATGATGTGTACCGACATTAGTCGCGACGGAATGTTGCAGGGAGCTGCAGTTGAACTGTACGAGGATTTGGTGAAACGCTACCCAAATATGAATATTATTGCTTCAGGTGGCGTGGGAACACTCGATGATATTCTTAGAATTGCCGATACGGGTGTGCAGGGAGCGGTTGTCGGGAAAGCCATTTACGAGGGGCGAATTACTCTTGAGGAGCTGTCGGATTTACAAAACAGATTGTTGTAATTATGGCACTGGCAAAGCGAATAATTCCTTGTCTTGATGTCAAGGATGGTCGTTGCGTTAAAGGGGTAAATTTTAAAAACCTTGTCGATGCAGGCGATATTGTTGAGCTCGCCGCACGCTACTCGGAACAAGGGGCTGATGAGCTGGTATTTCTGGATATTACAGCCTCGTATGATAAGCGTGAAACCGAGCAGAGCTGGGTTAGAAGCGTGGCTCAGGTTCTGAATATTCCATTCACAGTGGGTGGTGGAATCAGCTCCGAGCATCAGGTGGAGTTGCTTTTGAAGCAGGGGGCAGACAAGGTTTCAATAAACAGTGCGGCTATTCGTGATCCTGAGCTGATTACCAGAGTGGCTAAGGCATTTGGCTCACAGTGTGTTGTGGTGGCTATCGATGCAAAATGCGAGAGTGAGCCGTTTGGCCGATATGGTGCCGGAGAGTGGCAACTCTACGTTCAGGGTGGTAGAAAGCCGGTTGGAATAGAGCTGATGGATTGGGCAAAGAGGGTCGAGGAGCTTGGTGCAGGTGAAATTCTCTTTACCTCGATGGACCACGATGGTACCAATAGCGGTTTTGCCGTTGAGCAGTATGACCGTTTGGCAAAGGCATTGAATATTCCGATTATTGCCTCGGGAGGTGCCGGCTCGGCACAACACATTGTGGAGCTGTTTCAAAATAGTGGTGCCGATGCCGCTTTGGCTGCCGGAATTTTCCACAGGGGTGAGGTTGCAATTGCCCGGGTAAAAGAGTTGATGAATAATGCAGGAATCCCTGTAAGGTTATAGATAAAGATATTGATATGGTACAGATAGATGAATTAAAGTTTGATGAGCAGGGATTGATTCCTGCAATTGTACAGGATAGCACAACACAGGTGGTGTTGATGCAGGCATACATGAACAAAGAGTCATTGGCAAAAACCATTGAGAGTGGCAAGGTTACATTCTGGAGCCGTTCACGCCAAAAGTTATGGACAAAGGGCGAGGAGAGTGGAAACTTCTTGAATCTTGTTGATATACTTGCCGATTGCGACAAGGATTCACTATTGGTTAAGGCCGATCCAATGGGGCCAACTTGTCACACCGGTGCCGATACCTGTTGGGGCGAGGTGAACCGCGAAAAAGATTTTCTGCTCTTTTTGGAACGTTATTTGGAGAAACGTAAAAACGACTCTCCCGAAGAGTCCTATACAGCTCGTCTGATAAGTCGTGGAATCAACAAGGTTGCCCAGAAGGTGGGCGAGGAGGCTGTCGAGGTTGTAATCGAGGCTAAGGATAATAATGAGGTGCTCTTTTTGGGCGAGGCAGCCGACCTGATGTTCCACTTTATTGTTTTGCTTCAGGCTAAGGGCTACCACCTTGCCGACGTGTGCAAAGTGCTTGAATCGCGCCACAAATAGATTATGAGATTTGCATTATTCAAATGGATATGGCACTGATGGAGATTCAATTTTGATAGTTTGTGAAAATTATATAATTTTAAGAGCCTGTTTTGAGAGAGTCAAGGCAGGCTCTGAATTTTTCATATCTGATTATATTAACGTTATGGCAAAAGATAAAAGTAAGAGGTACAAGTGGGAGTTCGTCAATATTGGCGGTACTTCACGAGTAAAGATCAGTAAGGGCGAGGATATTGCCCATTTGGGAGAGCTGGATCCAAAGATGTGGACAGTGCTTTCATGCCCTGTAAACGGATTGGAGATAAACGAAAAGAGTTTGAAATATATGGATTGCGACGGCGACGGGAAACTTCGTATCAACGATGTTGTTGCAGTTGCAAAGTGGATTACGGCAGCCCTTAAGGATGATGATTTGTTGCTCAACGGGGTGGACTCGGTTGATATTGAGCAGTTCAATACCGATGATGCCAATGGTGCAAAGTTATATAGTGCAGCTAAACAGATCCTTGAGAATCTGGGCAAGGATGGTAATGTAATCTCGATTGCCGATACAGCGGATATGACTGCAATTTTTGCCAAGACTCGCTTCAATGGTGATGGTATAATTACCGAGGCCTCGTCCGATAACGAGCAGGATAAGGCTGCTATAGTAGCTGCTGTTACTGCAACAGGCGGAGTGGCTGACAGAAGCGGAGCGCAGGGGGTAAATGCCGATCAGATAGAGGCCTTTTATAAGGCTTTGACCGATTATGTGGCATGGAACGAGGCCGCAATAGAGGCTCCTTTCGGGGCTGATACCGATGCGGTGATTGCTGCATATAATGCTCTTGATGCAAAGGTTAAGGATTACTTTATGCGTGCCGAGTTGGCTTCGTTCTCGCCCGATAGCACTGCTTCATTGGATGTTCAGACCTCAAGAATCGAGGCCATCAGTGCAGATAATCTTGTGGGAAAGAGCGATGAGATTGGAGCATATCCTTTGGCAAGAATTACAGGTAAGGCAGAATTGGATTTAGGTGCAACTATTAACCCTGTTTGGGCTGCAAAGTTCAATGTTGTTAAGGCAGTAATTGAGCCTTCGGTTAAAAGTATCACTTTGGCAGATTGGAGTGCGATTGGTGCTAAGTTTGCTTCGTATGTTGCTTGGAAGGGGGCAAAAGCCGGAACTGCTGTAGAGCTGTTCGGTTTGGATGCGGTAAAGGCATTTATCGAGCAGGATAGAAAGGCTGCTCTTTTGGAGTTGGTGGCACAGGATGCAGCTTTAAAAGAGAAATCGGATAACATTGAGATGGTTGACCGCTTCTTGTATATCCTTCGTGATTTCTACCGTCTGTTGAAGAACTTCGTAACTCTGCATGATTTCTATACAAAGGATAAAAACGTAAAAGCAATCTTCCAGTCTGGAAGATTGATAGTCGATCAGCGAGAGTGTCGTTTCTGTATGAAGGTTGCAGATATGGCAAAACACAATGCCTCAGCAGCAACAAGCGGGATGTATCTATTGTATTGCGATTGTACAACAAAGAGCACTCCTGCAAAATTGCAGATTGTTGCGGCGGTTACAGTTGGCGAGATTGGTAATCTGATTGTCGGTAAGAATGCAATTTACTACGACAATGCCGGTGTTGAGTGGGATGCTGTCATTACCAAGATTGTTGACAATCCAATTAGTGTGGCTCAGGCTTTTTGGTCTCCGTATCGCAGAATGGCAACAGCTGTCGAGAACTTGATTAACAAGAATGCTGCCGATAAGGATGCGAAGATGATGGCCAAGGCCACTGCAAGCATTAATGCAGCACCTGCGGCAGCAACCGCAACCGGACCTGATGGAAAACCGGCAACACCTGCAGCGCCTCCATTCGATATTGCCAAGTTTGCCGGTATTTTTGCAGCAATCGGAGTTGCTGTAGGAATGATAGGTACAATGCTTACTTCGTTGTTTGATAGCTTGGTTGCATTGACCTGGTGGCAGGTTATTATGGTCTTTATTGGTATAATGTTGTTGATTTCAGGCCCAGCCATGGTTCTTGCATGGATGAAACTTCGCAGAAGAAATATTGCTCCGCTTTTGAATGCCAATGGTTGGGCGGTTAATGCTAATTCAAAGATTAGTATCCCATTTGGCGAGACCCTTACAGATTTACCAAAATATCCTAAACTAAAACTTAAGGATCCATATAAAAAGGGAGTACCTACATGGAAAAAAATTCTAATCTCATTGGGAGCATTAGTAGTTTTGTTTGTTGCATTGTGGTTAACGAATGTTTTATCAGTTGTTAATTTGCCATCGCCGATACAAAATGAGAGTGTCGAGACTGTTGAGGCGAATACAAAAGATCAGGGAGTATAGATGCAATATTAAGGGCGGCCAGTTAATCTGACCGCCCTTTTAATATAGTATGTATTTATTACGACTATAACAAGTCTTTCTTTAATTTGGCAGATTCAATGACTGCGTCCAAATCTGCTTCTGTAACATTCTGTGCATTCTCGATAAAGAATGAAAAGGCACTACAGAAATTACCATCAAAGAATATATTGACAATTCTCTCCATGAATACAGGAACATAGTCCCTTTTGTTAATCAATGAATAGTATTTGTAATTTCTGCCAATTACATGATATGCAATGAGTTTCTTCTCGTACAAGACTCTAAGTACTGTTGCTATTGTATTTGAAGCCGGTTTGGGAGCGGGGATATGTTCATAAATCTCCCCTGCAAATGCCTCGCCTCTGCTCCAAAGAACCTGCATTACCAAACTTTCGGTTCGGGTAAGTTCTTTAATCTCTTTTTTCTCCATTCTACAACGTTCTTAATAGCCTTGTAATTAATATTGAGCTGTGATATCCCACACGAATGCACGAATACCATTCTCCTTATTAACGTTATCCAACTTCTCAACATATTTGAAGATAAGTGGAATCATAGCTTCGTCAACAACGGTCAACATTGATGAGTTCATCTCAGGCCAGGCGTGGGAACCCATTCTGGGTTCTCCACCGTTTGTTCCTGCACCGTGTACCAATGGCCACTGTGTATATCCTGATATTTTAAGCTCGCTAAGAATAAACTCAACACGCTCTGTAAGAGCCTGGTTAAATACGATAAATACAGCTTTCATCATAGCTCAAATCATTTATTTAGTTTTGGAAGGTCGCGCTCTGCATCGAAATCACTCATGAAAGCGTACTGCTTCTTCAAATTCTTCTTTTTGTTACGGCTTCCACTCTTGTCCATTGATGCGTAAACAACCGGAACAATCAACATGGTGATGATGGTACTGAATACCATACCTCCGATAACCGAAACTCCCATTGGACGCCATGTCTCTGCTCCCTCACCAGTACTCAATGCCATTGGTAGCATACCAAGGATAGTTGTAAGCGAGGTCATAAGTACCGGTCTTAGACGTGAACGACATGACAATGCGATAGCCTCGTATAATGCAACTCCACGCTCACGCATCAAGTTGATGTAGTCGATAAGCACAATACCGTTCTTTGTTACGATACCGACAAGCATAACCGCTCCAAGAGCAGCCACAATACTCAATGAAGAGTTTGTCAATAGAAGTGCAATGATAACTCCACTGAATGCGAATGGAATTGACAACATGATGATAAATGGCATTTTGTATGACTCGAACTCTGCAGCCATTACAATGTAAACCAACATCAATGACAAAGCCAACAACATAATCAATGAGCTGAATGACTCCTGCTGATCCTCGTAAGTACCTCCTACATAGATTGTCATATCGCTTGGAATCTCGGTCTCGTCAATGATCTTCTGCATCTCCTCGGCAATTGTTCCCATTGATACACCCTCGGCGGGGGTTACTGTTACTGTCAAGTAACGCTGTTTGCTCTTACGCTCAATATTGGGTGGAGAGAAGAACTCTTTAATCTCGCCTAACTCTTTCAAACGAACCTTTTGACCGTATGCATCGTTGATAATGATATTCTCGACATCGGTAAGTGATGCACGGAAATCCTCTTGAAGA